>JAAYUF010000003.1 GCA_012517815.1 Clostridiales bacterium | reverse complement strand
GTATCCGAGTGCCTGAACCGTTGCGGTTACCGATTTTGTCTCATCATACTTCTTTAGTGCGATCACTTTCTGCTGATGCGTGTACATGTTAAGCCACTCCTTTCGGAGCTCGCTTTGTCCAACTTTTCGTCCGCACCCCCGTCTCTTCACATGATGAGCGTTTCCGAATCGAACACGAGTAAATATACAAAGCGAGCCGCCGCCCATTTGGAGGCGCTCGGCTTTACTGCGGACGATCAGCCCCGGACCTTCGCACAACTGTGCGCGCTGGGCAGCGCTATATGCAACTGCCTAAGGACGCGCGCAAGGGAACGACGTTCATCACGTTGGAAGGCAACCAAACCGCCTATGTGCTGGCGTTGCTGCTCAACCTGTATGAATCGCAATATCTGGCAACAGGTGAGTTTAAAAGCTTTGATCGATGAGGCGTTGGCGGGTATCTGTGCGTTAATTCAAGCGACGACCAACGTTTCCGCCATTTCGGACGGTTTTATGGGTTGACAGAGCCAACCGGTTTTTCTATACTGAATATATAACAGGTTGCCGGATTTGCCAAGGAGGACTGCGATGATCACCATGCTATGTTCCGGCTCCAGAGGCGATATCCAGCCATATATTGCCCTGGCGCAACAGGTAAAAGCCCTGCACAAGGATGTCCGTATCACCGCAGGGAAAAGCTTTGAAGCATTTGTACGTGGATACGGCCTGGATTTTTATCCTCTAACGGCAGATTATCAGACAGCCGGTATTGATCCCCTTATGTTCAAACAGGCACAGAATGCAGACAACCCCCTGAAGATGCTGTTATCGTTTAACAAGATGAAGCAGTACGCTCGCTACATGACGGATGAGATGGCGGCCGCGTGCGAAGGAAGCGAAGTTGTCGTCTACCATCCCGGATGCGCCATCGGTTACTTCATGGCGGAAAAGCTGGGCATTCCTTCCGCAATGGCATCACCGTTTCCCATCCACAGGACAAACGAAGTGGCTTCCGTCATCGCGTACGGGCGTTATCCATTACCCAACGGAGCAACCTACGCATTGCTCCAAAACATGCTGTGGATGGCTTCCAAGCCGGGCGTGGAGGAGTTTTTCGGGCACAAGTGCCGCTGCCCATTTGAGCGGGTGGACGCGCGGCATCCATCGGTTATTTCATGCAGTAATTCCGTCTTTCCTAGGCCGGCCGATTGGAACGAGCATATCCATCAAACGGGGTACTGGTTTGTGGAGGAGCTACACGCCGATTCCCCGCCTGCCGCGTTGATGGAATTCATCAACGCAGGAGAGCCGCCGATTTACTTTGGTTTCGGTTCGGCTTTTGATAAATGCGAACAGGAGCGTTTCGTGCAAATCATTGCCAAAGCGTTGCGGTGTACGGGCAGGCGCGGCATTCTCTGCGGCATGGGTGAATGGTCTTCCTTGCCAAAGGATGTTTATGCAATCGAAAGCGTTTCGCATGCGTGGCTGTTTCCACGCATGGCGGCTGTGTGCCACCATGGCGGCGCGGGCACAACCGCCGCCGGATTTCGGGCGGGTATCCCCAGCATCGTCATCCCTTTTTCCAACGATCAATACGCATGGGCTCACCGGGCGCATGATCTGGGTGTCGGCTCAAAGCCGATCCCCAAAAAGAAACTGACGGCTGATGCGCTGATTTCGGCGATTGGAGAGGCGCTCGATCCTCTGGTTATCGAGAAGGCCAGGACGCTGGCCGATCATCTTGCCGGGGAAAGCGGGGCTGCAGACTGCGCCAAGGTGATCGCGAACCTGTGTTAACCATAGGTTGGGACCGACCGACATCGCGTACATGCGGGCCGTGCCGCCGGCCGAGAAGACGCCCATAAAACGTCGCATCGCGCCAGAAAAAAACAGAACCCTCTACGCTTTGCCCAGGGCCTTGCCCGGAGCGCCCGGACCATGCCGGCGATACGCAACCGTTTCATGTGAGCCAAGTGGTTTGCCCACCCGGATGCGCCGCATGCACGATGTAAGCCCGATGCAAACGCGCTCATGCCATCGGTTCTTCCATGCCCCTGAAAAGGTCGCCGTCCACGGCGCACACCTCGTCGATGGGGATGCATCGGCCATCCGCCATCACAATTTGCCGCTCGAAAGCATCCACCTTTTTCACACGGCCTGCCGCAATCGCATAAGCGCCGCCCTCCTTGCGCCCATCCGGCACAAAGTAGGTGATTTTCACCTGTGGTCGCGCCTGGATGTGATCCTGTAGCAACTGGAGTTTGCCGCTGAGCATGAGCTTCTCGTCCTCCTCCAGCTCGATCCGTCGGTCGGTCAGCCGCGCCGTTTCCTGAATGGATGCATCATACCCGGCGAGCGCCGCGAAGGGCAAAAACTGCGCCGCGCGGTTTTCGATGGACATGGGCGGGTGGGTTTTAGATACGGGATACGGCAGGCCGATGATATCGTCGTAGCGGTGCGGGTCGTCTGCGTTGCCTTTCACAGCCTTTGCCTCCTTAGGCTTTGTGCCCGCCGATCTGCTTGTTGCGCGACCGGGTCGTTGCGCCTTCTTCCAGATTCAGGCCCTTCAAGATGGCGTTCTTCCCATACTTCTTTTGAATTTCCAGCATGGCGGCCTGCAGTCTTTTCTCCTCGGCAAGCGCTTCGGCCTCGGCTTTCTGCCGGGCTGCCAGCGCCTCGTAATCCGTAAACAGGTCCAGCTGCTCCTGCGCCGGCATGCTGTGTACGCTGCGTTCCGCCGCCAGCCGGCTCGCCGCGAGGTTGACCCTGCGCACCAACAGCTCCCGGGCCACGATTCGCTCATACAGCGCCATCACCGCGTCGACGATCCGCCGGGTGGAGGATGTCCATCCTCCTAAGGGGATTGAACCGTGCGCCGATTTTGGCACGGAGCGCCCGTAATAATCCGTTGTGACCGGCCCATTGTACGCTTGTCTGCGCATGGGGTCGCTCAGGTTTTCGGTATCGTAGCCCACGGTCAGCGCCATCTGGTCGGTCACAAGCTCTTTTTCGACCAGGTCCAGCGCCATCAGCTCCGCCATCTCGCGCACGATCAGCCTGCCCTGGTCATAAGCATAGGGGCAATGCAGCACCTGACCGGTGCTCAGGCTATTGCTTTGGGGTTTGTAGGCCTTGATCTCGGCGATGGTGCAGGGCTCCCAGCCCCACGCGTGGTCGATCAGCAGCTCCGCGTTAACCCCAAACAGCCGGTAGAGCCGCTCCGCGTTGAGGTAATCCGTTTCCCTGCCAAGCGAACACCGCGCGATATCCCCCATCGTATAAAGCCCGATTTCCTCAAGCTTCCTGGCGTAGCCGCGGCCGATGCGCCAGAAGTCCTTGAGCGGCCGATGGGTCCACAGCAGGCGTCGATAGGCTGCCTCGTCCAGCTCCGCGATGCGCACGCCGTCCTTGTCCGCCGCCACATGCTTAGCCACGATATCCATGGCCACCTTGCCCAGGTACAGGTTGTTGCCGATGCCCGCCGTGGCCGTGATGCCCGTGCTGCCAAGCACATCCCGGATGATGCGCATGGCCAGCTCGCGCGCCGTGACCCCGTAGTGCGCCAGGTAGCAGGTTACGTCCATGAACACTTCGTCGATGGAATAGACGTGGATGTCCTCGGCGGCGATGTATTTGAGATAAATATGATAGATCTGCGTGCTGATCTCCATGTACCGCGCCATCTGCGGCGGCGCGACGATGTAGCCGACCGCGAGCGACGCATCGCTCCTGAGCGCCGGGTCGCTGCTGGATTCGACGGTCAATCTGCGCCCCGGCGCCAGACGCCGGCGCTGCGCGTTTACCTCCCGTACCTTCTGCACCACCTCAAACAGCCGTGGACGCCCGGGGATCCCGTAAGCCTTCAGCGAAGGGGTAACGGCAAGGCAGATGGTCTTTTTGGTACGGCTGGCATCAGCCACCACCAGGTTGGTGGTCATGGGGTCCAGCCCGCGCTCCATGCACTCCACGGAGGCGTAGAAGCTTTTCAAATCGATGCACAGGTACGTGCGCTGGCGGTTCATCTGCGCCTCCTCCTTTGCGGGTTGATAGGCTCATTATACCATATCAGCCGAGGCTGTGGGGGAATAAACGGCGCATCCGCAGGGTTTCCAGGCAAGCCTTCGGGGCGGTTGCTGCTTCCGGCTCGGTCGGGAAAGCCGTCGGTTCAGCTAACGGGCACCGGACCGCCCCCAACGGACAGCTTCATGCAGGAAAGCGATGTTAAGAAGAACCCGCGTTCCTTGTCAGAACGCGGGTTCTCAGGCCGTCCAAGAACCCATGCGATATGGCAGCGCCGCTCGTCTCATATCCCTTCGGGCTGTTCGCGCGCTTTGGCAAGATGCATCGGCATATGGCTTTGGAGCTCCGCCCCAAACCCCGCAAGGGTTTCACCCTGGACCCAATTCCGCTGCGGCGGGGGTTATAACAGGCTGGAACCCGCGTTCCTTTTCGGAACGCGGGTTCTTATCGGGCCGGTCCGCCGCCTGTCAAACGGTTAGCCTGGCTGACGCGAGGCGAAACTTAGTTGGTGTAGGTGATGTCATCCAGATAAATGAGGCCTTTCCCCGCCGCGCCGCTGGAAGCGAAGCCGAAGCCCACGCAGACCTGTACCCAATCCGAGGGCACGGCAAGGGTGTACTGCTTCCAGTCCTCCGTGAGGTCAACCTTCAGCGTCATCTGCTGCTTTTGCTCGTTCTCAATGAAGAACTTGGTGGAGCCAAGCCCGCGCGCGTAGAAGGTAAGCTGGCCGGCCTGCGTTGCGTCCACGCCGTCCACAGGGAGGTTCGGGGGGAAATTGCTCGCGCCGGAAAGCCACATCATCCCCGCCCAGTGGTTTTTGGCGGGCGGCGCGTAGATAATCTGGATGCACTTGCTGCCTGAATGGGGGTTTTCGCTGCAAGCCGGATCAACCGTCATGGACCCGTCGTCGCCGTTGTTCTGGCTGCCCATATAGGCGACGTCGCCGTAGTGAACCATTGCATCCTCATAGACTTTGAATGCATAGGGTTCAGCGGTTGGCACGGGGGTGGGCTGCGGCAGCTCGGCCTGCGCGTTGAATGCCGCCTTGTCGACTTTCATCTCCAGCACATACCGGTTTTGCATGAAGGAATCCGTAACCTTTGTGCCGTTGACGCCCTTAAGCCGCGCCGCCTCGCACAAGTAGAGCGTGAAAGTTTTGTAGCTCGTATCCTGGCCCCCTGTGGTCACCGAGAAGCTGAAGGTCGCATAATCCGCGTTTTCGGAGGCCGTCAGCTTGTTTTGGTAGCTGTCGTAATAGGGCTTGGGCCATTGCCCGCCGACGATCGCGACGATCACATATTCCTCCGGGTCCAGGCCTTTGAGGTATACCTTGCCCTGCACATTCTTCGTCTCTCCGATATTCGGCACGCGCGTCAGTTCAACGGAGGGAACCGTGGCTTTGGCTTTCGACTGGGCTTCCGCAAGGGTGGGCAGACAAAGAACAGCAAGCAGCACCGCCAGCAGGATGGAAACTGTTTTCCTGAACATGGTCAATCCTCCTTCTATTTTGGGATCAGATCCCTTCGTAATGGGAATACAAGCGGGGGATTTTTCATTTTTTATACGACGGCAGCGTGGCCGACCTCACCTCTTCAGGCCCGGTCCATGACGGTCCCGTCAGGCCGAGGCGTTACACGCACGTCAATAGAATCAAGACGTACATCGCCGCGGGCAGCAGCAGCCAGGCGGAGCGTTCCACGAAGGAGGGGTTGTCGAGCCTGGGCATTTGCCAATCCTCCGCACATTGGAGCACGGCCGTTTCATAGGCTCGTTCCACGATTGCCCCGCCGGGGAGGGTGGTTCTTGTGCGCATGAGCAATGCGGCAGGGTGAGAAAACCACAGCTTATCATGGCTTGCGCACAAAGGACAGGTATCGGTGAAGTCCTCGGCGAAAAACACCTTTCGACAATTCGCGCAGACGACAATCGTGTTGCCTTCGCCAAAACGCATATGCCAAAGCGCATCCCGGGACAGTCCGCCTCGCAGAAACAGGCTGTCGCTCCGTGCTCCGAGCGTATGAGCGCACCTGAGCGTGCCAATCTCCGAAAGGCTGACCACGGTGCGCTGCTGGGAGCGGATCGCGGCGGCTTCCAGGAACCCGCACAGCAGGCAACACCTTTCCTCCAAAGCAAACCAGAATCGCGGGACGCAATCCTCCGGCCTGCAATACCCCATGCGTGAAAACCGAGCGGCCAGCGCCAGCGACACCGCGCAGGCGACGGCGAGGTGCAGCGCGCCGGAAACAGACGCAAAGACGATCATCACAAGGTATACGGTCATCCGCAGTGTGTAGATCGTCACGGAAATCTTCGTGTTCCTTTTCCGCAGATGCGGGCGGAACAGCGCCGCAACTATGCCGCCCGCGCCTGCGACTGCGATGGCGGCGCATAGGACCTCCGCGCTGACCTTGCCATGCAAAAGCAAACTGAGCGGCGGCTGGATGAAGGCTTGGGGCAATACAGGGCGCAGGGAATGGGGAAAGCGTGATAAACCCAACAGCATGCCTGCCTCGACCGCCCAAAAAAACACCCCGCCCAGGCCGCACCGCTGCTGAACCCTTGCCTCGTCGATGTGAGGCACAAACTTGTAATGACCGTACTCCGCCACCAGAGTGACGTAGCGGTTCAGCTTGATTTGCGCAAACGATGCGGCGAGAGCCGTTACTGCGCCAAAGCCGATAGCTGAGGCCGCGACGGCGGTCAAGCTGCCCCAGAGCGGCATTTTTCCAAGCATCCCCAGCAGGGGCGCCGTCAGGGGCACGCGGCTGTTAACCCACGCTACGGCCAGCAGCGCCGTTGCCGCAACGGAAACCGAAAACACGAGGCCCTTTTGATTGCGCTTGGTGAAGTGCGTCATCGCAAGACCAAAGGTCAGCAGACCCCATTGCAGCGCAAAGGGCATTTGTGATATCCATTGGAACGGAGCGCACACGATGTCCCAAACCCGGCCAAAGCCCAACATAAAAAACACCCCCTGATCTGTTGATACAATCAGCGGGTGATTTAATATTTCCAGGCGTCTTTCGGCACCGTCGGCAAGCCGATGAGAAACAGGACGGCGCCGATCCCAAGGGTGCACATGAGCCTGACGAATACGGAGGCGTGCGTGAGCAAAAAGCGAAATACCAATGCCCTGCCTATCACAATGGATACAAACAGCGAAACCGCCGCGAGCAAAACCAGCATGAACCACCCGGGCAGCTCGATGGCGCTCTCAAAGCCGAAGGCGTCCTTGTTCGGGGCCAGCCTGCTGCTTACGTAGACGAGCGTATGATAAATGCTTGCGTTTCCGGCGTAGTGTCTTCCGGCCGAAACGCAGCTCCCGATTCCCTTGCGCCCGCCGTAGGTTTCCGTCAGGATTTGCGACAGGATCTCGCGCACGGCCGGCGTTCCGTTGTTCAGGTTATCCTGGACGGCTTCGAAAGCGTTTCCGATAAAAACGTTGCAGCCCCGGCCAATCAGATACTCCGGCACGCGCGGGTCATTCGCGCTGAAACAGGCGTCCAGGCAATAGACGGCGGGCGGGGTATCAGCAAACTGTCCGGCGCAGCTGAGCCTGCCTTCGCCCGGCTCGATTTGCAGGAAAAACCTGTCCTCGCCTTCCGCGTACCCGGGCTTCACCAGACCGATTGCGCCGCTCCCGGACCCGTTCTCGAGCCTTTCCCCATGGCATGAGGCATAGAACACGGGGTGGCGCTGAAGCTCCAGAAAATCATCGGCGGCCGTACTGCCTGTGATTTCGCGAACCTCGCTGAGTTCGCACTTCGCGGCGTTTTCCAGCACGGTCCGCAGCGCGTCGCGTCGCGCGAGCGGAGGATTGTATTCGCAGCAGAACAAGCCGATGTGCTCCGGCCTGTGCGGATTGATAATCGGAATGCCGTCCGCTATTCGAACGGCGCTGTAGGCCACCGCCCAGGTCTTGCCGTCGTTCCCATTCGCGTACGCGGCTTCCCAGGGGATGGCGTGAAAGGGAAAAGGATGTTCGACATTCAGGTCGCGCACGGTCTTGATACCCAGATAGAGCCGATTCCTGCCCAACGCCTGCAGCCTCTTGCAAATCGTCAGGGGAACCAGGGAGGTGATATACTCGCATAGCTCCGCCTCGAGCATCTGGTTGGCGCGGAATCTGGCCATCCTGCGGTGCAGCGTATCCAGGCTGATATTCTCGGTTTTATCCAGAAAGTCGTCATTCAGCGTAAACTGAAACGATGTGTCGGAGTCAACCCTTAACTCACGAATGTGCAGAATGGTCCACTTTCTGTCAACGCGCATAATCGCCTCCCGATGCCCGCCTGAGCAGGGAATAGGGCATGGTTAAAATGATCGTCCCCACCGCGTCGTCCGGCTCGCTCAGGTGCAGAATTCCGATGCCGCTGGACTTGAGCGTACACCCGGATTGCCCGCCCTCCGTTTCGCTCCAGCCTTCGATCCACCGATGATCCACATACCTGCGGAGCCTGGTTTGTCCGATGCTCGCCGTAGCTACCCGGAATACTGTCCTGACGGGGTCATATTTCAGCGTGAATGTGGCGCCGCTCTTCAGGCGACCGGTTTCCTCGATTACGACGTCCCCTCCCGAAGCGGCCCGCGCATGGAGGCTGGTTACCTGGCAGACGGCGATTTCCTCGCGGGCGCGCCCGGCCGATTCCAGCGTGCGCCCGGCCGATTCCAGCCACTCTTCCGCCAGCAATGCCTGCGGGGAGGGCGCTTCGCGCTCCCGAAGCAGGTGAAAAAAGCCGCCGCAAACTTCACACCGCATCAGATGGCACATCAGCGGGATCAACCGGCCCAGCGGCAGTCGGTTGCGGAACGTCTCATACACGTCGTCGCAGTACGCGCAGCAATCCCCGATGCCGTCCGGCGGTTCCTCGACGCGCGCGGGCGCAAAGACGATGTTGTAGACGGCCGCACACCGTCCGCAGGTTTCCAGATGCTCCTGTATTTCAGGGGGGTACGGCGCGTCCTGCGTGTCGAACAAAGCATGGTAATCCTTCATGGTCAGGTGCTGCATGCTGAACTCCCTTCCGTAGCCTCAGACGGCGTTGATGGCTCTTCTTTGGATATACAGCTATCGCGTTCCTTCATAAATTCCCTGAACATCGGTATCAGGTTCTGGTAAACCCTGCTGCGCACTTTGATGGGCGTCAGCCATTCCGGCTGGACCTTGCCTGCGGGATCGTCCGGTTCTACAACGGCCTGCTCCGGATATTCCGGGCCAAGCGTCTCAAGGATTCCGGCCAGGCTCATCTGTTCGCACAGGTACAAACGGCCGATTGCCAGATTCACCTCGTTGTTCACGGCCTGGTTGCCGGTGCTGTTTTTGCTGTTTTCCAGATAGAAACGCTTGAAGCAATCAAACTCCGCCGCCGACAGAGCCGGGCGCCGTTTCGTGGCCGTTTCGCTGTACAAAGGGGCATGATGCGCGGCAAGCGCGGCGAGCGCGCGCTCGCATTCTTCAGGCGAAATGTCCAGCGCGATGTACGTGAGCTGTTCCTCATGGTGCCCCTTCTTGACGCGACGCTGCGATCCGTCCGGCGACGCAATGACTTTGATCTCGCCTCCGACCTGCCTTGTCTTGACAATGCTTGCTGGCGCCCCGAAGTCTTCGGTGTGCTTGCCAAGCGCCGAACGGACGGCTTCCGCCCACTGCGTGCCCATGTGATAGGCAAGCGCTTCCCTCGCATCGGAGTTCAGATACGCTTCAAATTCACGGGCCATTCGCGGGTTGTCGGGGTCGAGCGCCGTGTGCGCGCCCGGCGCCGATTTGGCATAACCCCTGACCGTATCCTTCGCATACTGATAGACAAGCCAAACGAAGCTTCTCAGCGAGTGTTTGTAGCGATCGTACTTGTAGATGCTCCGTGCCAGCTTGTAGCAACAAAAGGCCATCGCTACCTGGTTTGCGAGCTCGAACAGTTCTCTGTCCCGATTGCGAATCTCATCAAAGACGGGATATTTGCCGATAAAGTTCAGCGCGTTGATGCCGAACGCGTATTGGATAAGCAGCAGCCGCGCCTGAAAGTCGTTCGGGTTGAGCATCAGCGCATGCACCGCGACCTTAACCCGCTCGCCTTGCGCGGGATCGTTGGGGCACAGCTCCGAAGGATCCAGAAAATCCACCGTCACCATCCCTTTTTCTGGTATTTGGCCTGCCGGATTCCGCCTGCGTTGACAAACCGCACCATAATGAGTAAAATCTTGGTGTCATTATATCAGTTGCGCCCTACCCGGTCAAGACGCACGAAATATGAATCCTCCGCCGCTTTGGATGAATCCTTTGAGACAAACCGCCGGGTTCATCTGAGAGGAGCGTACGTCATGAAAAAATGGAAGGCCTCGGACACGTTGATATTCTCGGTCATCTGGGCGACACTGCTGATTGTCGCAGTCCTCGTCATCCTTTACGTCAAGGGGATCTCGCCAAAGCTGGATGAGAAGATACAAACGTTGCCCACGCAAAGACCGCAGGCACAGGCCTCGGGCGCCCTCAGCGGAGTGGCGTTTGATCACGTTGGGGGAGGCTTGCCAAAGCTGGACGCGATGGTGCAAACGCTGCCCGCGCAAAGCCGGCAGGCACTGGCTTCGGACGTGGTTGGCGAAGCGGCGTTTGACTACATCGCGTTTGACCCGAATGTGGCGGAGGGGCAAAAACCCGGCGAGGCCGTGCCCCGGGTGCAGATGGAGCGGCTGGTGGACGGCGCCGCGCGGTATGCGGGTGGAATCCGTACCTATGGCATGAGCGACGACCTGGACAGCGCCGTCGCATACGCCCATAGCAAGGGTCTGAACACCATCGCCGGGATCTGGCTCTCCACGGACCCAACGGATAACGAGGCGGAGATGGCGCTTGCCGGCAAGCTCGCAGCGACCGGGGCGGTCGACATCCTGTGCGTTGGGAACGAATGCCTGCTTCGCGGGGATCTGACGGAAGACGAACTGCTTGGCTACATTGCCCGCGCGCGGGCAATGGCGGCCGAGGGCACGCTGGTTGCGTATGCCGATACGCCGGCGAATTACTCCGACAAGCTGCTCGGAGCCGTTGACGTGGCGCTGCCCAACATCCATCCGTACTGGGCGGGGTTGCTTCCGCAGGAAGGCGCCGCCTATGTGAACGATGAAGTCGGCGCGCTGGCCGCGCGGGCGGCGGCCGTGAACCCGGAGCTCACGATCATTGTGGGCGAAACGGGGTTCCCCAACACCGTGCCCGGCTGGGAGCAATTCTGGGAGGACTACCTTTCCGCCAACCACAGGGCGCCGACCGTGGCCTTCATGCTGGCGGACTGCCCGTGGAAGGCGGAAGGCGGGATTGAAGTTGAGGGGCATTGGGGCCTGTTGGATGTGTCCGGCGATTTCACGCTCGTACCCAAGACGGAGATGAACGCCGTATTCGGGAGGGTCTTGACATGAGTCAGATGAAATGGGTTTTCATCATGGTGATGATCGTCATTGTCGCGCTGGGCGTACTGGTCTTCCTCCTGCTGTATGACGGAGGCGCTATCCTGGACGCCTCGCCGACGCAGGCGCCGACGCCTTCCCCTGCCGGCGCGCCGTCCGAGGCAACGCAGAATCCCGGGCAGTCCCAGCCTGCCCCGACGCCGACGGCTGCCGCCTACGTCTTTCAGGTCTATGACGACGCGCCGGTTCATTACGGCGACATCGCCTATATGGGCAACCAAAACAACGGCGACGACGGGTCGATGGTCATCGACACGGGCTGTACGGACAATCCCCATTCCGGCGTCAGCTGCATCCGGATCACCTATGATCCGCCTTCCGCCGGCCATTGGGCGGGCATGATGTGGCTCTCCGGCGCGAACAACTTTCCGCCGAACCTTCCCGTGGACGGGGTGGACGCCGCGCGGGCGAGCCGGCTTACCTTTTACGCGCGCGGGCTTGGCTCCACGAAGTTCTTCATCGAAAACGAGCAAAAGCAACAGGTGACGCTGAACGTTCAGCTCCCTTCGGATTGGACGCAGTACACCCTTGCCGTTCCCTCGGATTGGGAGCAGGTTTGCGTGGGCTTCGGCTTCGCTTCCAACGCCGCGGCGGGGAAAAGCACCATCTACCTGGACGACATCGCATTGAGCAATTAGCTTCCACGCGACGCCGGTCATGCCCGCCGTTTGGGCCACGGCGGGCTCAGCCTGCAATCAACCGTCGTTGCAGCGAAAAGGGGCAAGGCAAACGCCCCTGAGGGGCGCGGGGCGAAGCCCCCTGCCCGCCGGAGGCCCTCATGCCGCCCCGCGTGTTTTGGAAACGCCGCGAGCGCCCCAGCCGCAATGCAGTTCGGCTAAAGGCTGCAATGCGGGCATCAGAAGGCTGCATTCAAACTTATGCTTCCATGGAGTGCCGGTCATACCCGCCGTTTTATGAATGGCGGGTTTTTTGTATGATTTCAACAGTGGGCGTTGCGCCACGAATAAAACACGGGAGGTATGCATCATGTCGCCGGCACCAAGGATGAGGAAGGTTGTTCTCACGGATTCGGCGGGCGGTATCCTGACAAAGTTCGAGCTTCCGGAGGCCACGTCGGTGGCCGATGTGGAAAAACTCTTCGTGCGTGAGTCCCCGCACTTCAGCGAGGCGGGGTTTCTGATGGCGGACCGGATTGCCAATCGCCTGCTGGACCGGAGCGAAACGCTCGCGGAGGCATCGCCCGACATCGGCACGGAGGTCATCTGGGTTGTCATTCCCGAAACCATAAATGCGTAGGAGGCGGAAGCATGGGGGAGAGAATGCCGCGGCAGCCGGTCGAAATCTATCCGCTAAGCAAGGTGCAGGCAGCGAAGGTGCTCGTCGTCGGCTGCGGCGCGGTCGGCGCCAACGCCTTCCTGGCCCTTGTCCTGAGCGGCTTTCGGCACATTGCGCTGATGGATTTTGACACGCTGGAGCCGTCCAACTGCTCCCGCGCGGCGGGATTATTCCGTCCCGAGGATGCGGGTCAAAAGAAGACCGAAATCCTCAAGGCGTGGGCCGAAGGCTTCATGCCCGGCATGCTCATTCAAACCTACGCCATGGATGTTACCGATGTGGGAGCGCTGTTTGCGGGACGGTTCGACGCGGTGATCTGCGCCGTGGATAACGCGCGCGCCGTCCTGCACATCGCCCGGATAACCGCGGAAGCCGGCGTGCCGGTTCTTCGCGGGGCCACCAACGGATTTAACGCCTCCGTCGAGGCGGTGAAGAACCAAGACGGCGCATGCCTCGGCTGCTACAAGAAAGACGGCGCGCTGTCGGAGGGATGCGGCGTGAAATACCAAAAAGCCATCCTCTCCCAGCAGGCGCCCGCCTGTCAGGTATCCTCCGCCCTGGCGGCGAACAGGATCGTGCGGGAGCTCATCCTGTTGCTGACCGAAGGCGTGGCGGAGCGGCGGATCTACGAATCCGCACAGGGCGCGCTGTACACGTCCGAGCTGCGGCGCGATCCGGATTGCCCCAACCACGAGGGGGGATCCATCCCGGAGAGCACATCCCTGCCCGGCACATGCGAGGAAACGACGCTTGCGCAGCTGCTGCAAATCACCGGCGGAGAGGCGCTCCTCCTGGAAGACCCGCTGGTTACGGAAACGATCTGCAGATGCGGGAAGCATCGCAAAATCACGATACCGCTCAGGCATGTTCAGGAAAGCGACCTTCACGGGTGCGGATGCGCCGCCGCGTCCTTAGCGCCCGAACGCTGCGTTACCCATTCGCTGCTTGGCACGTCAAGCGAGGCGGGGCTATTGGAAACCTCTCTGGCGGCCCTCGGCGTGAGGCGCTGCGCGCTGCTGCCCGTTGTGTACGCCACAGGAGAAATCAGGCATTTCAATTTTGCGGAGGATATGAGGTGATCGAGATGAGGGATATGAACAAGTTTGTTACCAGGCTGAACTGGGAACGCGCCGGCCTGATGAGCCTGAACTGCGAATGGATCCAGGTTTCGCCGATCGTAGGCGCTGGCCCCGTTTCGCTTGAGTTTCATGTGGATGTTCTGGGAAAGACCTATCTGAAACACAGCGGCGACGTTTTGACGGAAGGCACGCATTCCTTTGTGATGTCGGTGTCATCGTCCTATCCGTTCGTCGCGCCGGTCGTATCGTTTTCCGGGCCGAACCCTCCGGCCCACTTGAATTTCTTCAGCAACGGAAACGTGTGCATCGGGGGTTGGAACCGCGCGGAAGAGAACCTGGCGACTCTGGCGATCCGGATTACGCGGTGCATCTTTTTAGCGCCGGAAACCTTTAACTTTAAATCCCCCGCGGACTCGCAGAGCATGGCCCTGTGCAGGCTCATTGCGAATGGATCCCTGGAACAGCCGCAGCTGCCCGGCCCCATCCCCGTCCCCGACTTTGGAGGCGCAGCATGAGCAAAAAACAGCGCAAGGCAGTGCTGTCATTCGCCGCCGCGGAGGTGATTCGCGGCTATTTTCACATCGGAGAGCATTGCGCGGCTAACCGATGCGAACAGATTGCCGCGCTGGGCGGCCAATTCCGCGGGCGGAAAATCAGGGTTCTGCATGTGATCCCGATTGTCACGGCGCACGCATCCCAACAAAGCGTCCGCGTGGGGGCGGAGGATTGGTGGCGCGCGATTTCGGCCCTCCACAGCTGCGGGCTTACCCTGGTGGGTTCGGCGCACACACACCCGAACATGGGCATTTTCATGAGCGCGGCGGATCTCGACGCCCATGGAAAACTGTTCCGGGATGGGGTGAGCATCGTCGTCAACCCGCAGTCCGGGGACGCTGCCGGGTTTGGGGCGGATGGCGGGGCCATCTCTCTGTCGGTGGCCAAAACCCATTCCGGCGCGAAAGCAACAGGAAAGGGGAAACACCGCCTGTTTGCCAACGGCAAAGGGGCATGATCCCGGGTTAAGAAAAGAGGCGCCGTGCTGGGGAGAAGCGGATGGGCGCATCCCAGCAGATCGACCCAACGGCCTTTCGCGCCCTCCTCCGCGGACAGGGTTCGCTTCCGTCTGGCTTGACAAGAGGGTTTTCCCGGAGGCGATCCCGTTGCGCTCACGATCCGCCGTACCGGAGAGGACGGAACGGCGATCCCGCTGCGTTCAACAGCAGGGCAGGGCGCGCCGCCGGAGAACGGCATTCCGGGCTCATCACGGAACAGGGCTCACAAGAACGGCGACGGGCATGTTTCCGGCACCGTTCCTTTCCAAAGCTTCAGAAAGTCTGGCAGAAAACAGGCTGCCGACATACAAGCCGGGCCTGGTCGAAGCGCCGATGCAAAGTCGAATTGGACGGAAATTGATCCTGTATCGGCTCGCAGGTACGCAAAAGGAACGCTAAAGGTACGCATTGGGAACCCGCGATCGGTATAATGAAATCAGAACCCTTCCGCCTGGAAGGGCGTCACAGTAGCATCAGGATGACCGAGACCGATCCATGAAGATAGGGCGGAAGCGTACGGCGATGCTGAAATCGGGAGGGAAGCGGCGTGAGAAGAGCGGCCTTTGGGAAGCCCAGGGCGGGCTTGCTGGGATTTCTGGCGAAGACAATCATCATCGTAGGCATAGCGGCGTTGATTGCCCCCTATGCGATGCGCTACTGGAATTATCAGACGTCGGTTGTTTTGGCGCTGGAGAAGGAAGATCAGCTCGGAGAACGGACCAGCCCGTATGAACGGATCGATTACTCGAAGCTGAGCATCGCCGCTCCTTGCGTATACACCGCAGAGGAGATTGAGGCCGCTCAGCGCAGCCCTGGGATCTGGGATGACTTCACGGGACTTGACGAAGGCGACGATCCGGCCGAATCGGCCGCGCCCGCGTCCGCAACCGCGGAAACGTCCGAAAACAAAGACGAGTCGTACCTGCTGGAGATCCCGGAGATCAGCCTGAAAATCTGTGTGAACCGGTGCAAATCTTTCGACAGCATTTACCGGTGTATGCGTTCCGGCGCGGCGATTTTCCCCAATGCGCCCGAGCCGGATGAGATTGGGAACATCTGCATGAGCGCTCACCGTACCGGCTCCAGAGACTTCTTTCGCAATCTAGACCAACTCGCAAAAGGCGATACCGTGTACCTGCATTACCAGAAGAACCTCTCCTACCAGTATCAGGTGGTCAGCGTGAGCATCATCGAATCGGACGATTGGTCCGTCACGGGACAAACGCTGTATCCGGCGCTGACCCTTTTGTCCTGTCAGGAATATCAGGGCGTGAGCAACGGACGCCGTATCATGGTGCGCGCCAAACTGGTCGGTGTATCGAGATGAGCATTCGGGCCCGACGGCAACGGCTGGAATTAAAAAGACAAACGGCGGAGAAGCGTGGAGCGTAGAAATCCATGCTTTTTTGCCGTTTGGCGATCGCATACAAAAATTTCTTCCCGTGGCATCCGAATAACTTGACTTGCTTCCGCTTCCGCCCTAACATATAAGTTGTGGTTCTCTAATCGTTATCATTACGCAACAGATGTGCTCTTGGAGGAGAGGGAATACCGTGCAAAAGGTGTTGATTGTTGAAGACGAAGCGCTCATCGCGAAGATGATTGCCGACCGGTTTATAAAGCATGGATTTGCGGCGGTGATTGAATATGACGGGCTATCCGGCTATCAGACCTTTGAAACCTGCGCGCCCGATCTGATCATACTGGATGTGATGCTGCCCTACATGGACGGCTATTCGGTCTGCAGAAAAATCCGAAAGAAGTCGGATGTGCCCATCATCATGCTGACGGCGCGAACGGACGTGGATGACCAGCTGATGGGTTATGAGGCCAAAGTGGATGACTACATGACCAAGCCCTTTCACCCCGAGGTGCTGGTGGCCAAGGCCAAAGCGCTGCTGCACCTGGCCAACCGCGACGCCAACAAGCGCGGAGTTCTGGAATACCATGGGCTCCTGGTGGATCCATGCGCCCGAAAGGTGGAACTCGATGGCGTGGGCATCAGTTTGGAACCCAAACAGTTTGAAATCCTGCTGTTGCTGATGCGCAACAAGAATAAGGTTTTATCGCGGGAGCAGCTGATCAACGCCATCTGGGGCTACGATTTTCTCGGCAGCGAGCGCGTGGTCGATTCTCACATCAAGAAACTGCGAAAGCAGCTTTTATACAAAGCGTACATGATCGTGACCGTATCGGGTTCCGGCTATCGATTTGAGGTAACGAACGGATGAAAAGCCCCATCATGCGCAAGTTGTTTATCGGCGACCTGCTGATTGTCCTTCTCCTGCTGCTGTTTCAGATGGGCTTTCAAACCTTTCTGTTTGAGCCTTATCTGGTGGGTGAACAGAGCAAACGGCTCACGCAGAGCATGGAGGCGCTTCAATCCGCGATTCAGGACGGGGATCCGGAGCTGATTCGCCGGCAGATTGAGAAAGGCATGGATCACGGGATCGTCCTTGTGGCGGCGGATCAGCGCCAGCAGCAAGTCTACGGCCAACCTATCTACCAATACCAGCAATGCTTTACCATGGAGGACCAAAACGGGCAAACCTATACCATCGTTGAGGATTATCTGGACAGCGCGTCTCTGCAAACCATGGAGCCGGGGGACATATTGTCTGTCGAAGGCTACCTGGTTGATGACGTCCACGCGCTCGTCATGCCCTCCAAGGTGTACCGGCCCCAAGACGGCGTCGTGCTGGGCGTCGATACATACCTGATTGTCGATCCCCCGCGGGAGGCCTCGGACGCAAGCCCCTTCACGGCATCCGACGACGCCCGGAGTAACACGACCGACGCTCCGCCGGACAGCGCGATCCCTCAAGAAACCCCGGCACCGGCTGCGCAGGAACGGCATACCGACGGCAAAGCAATGACGACCGGAGTTGAGGCGGCGATCGGCGGCAACGCGGACGCGCAATCGCCGGCGACCCCGTCAGCAGACCTGCCCACGACGACGGCTACCCCGTCGGCGGACAAATCCAAAGCGATGGCCGATCCTCCGCCCGCTGCCGACGCGCCCGCGACAGGGAGCAAAGCCTCCGATGCGCCCGATCACGAAAGCGCCCTGCCAAAGGGCTTTGTGCTGCATTTCCCAGACGGCGCGACCGACGGCGGCGAGGATGCGGACCAAAGCAGCTTTTCCGGAGATGGGGACGACGGCGCTACCCTGCGTACGGCACGCATCGTAATCGTCAACGGCGGTAACCGCAGCGGAAATTCATATCCCATTTCCATCACCGGGCGAGTGATGGAAAAAAGCGAAATGAACAACCAAGACCTGGTCACCCTGCAAGGGCTGATCAACGAGGAGCTCAAACGCCTTTCCGGCCGGTCCGCCTTGGCGGATTCGACCGAGCCCTACACGCTCAGCAGCCAGATGACGACAGGCAAATACTATCTGCGCGTTGCGCAGATGACGGAACCCAAACTGACCTTGGTTGGCGCCATATCGCTGTTTTCCATCAAAGATATGAATATCACGATGAATGCCTTCCACATCTTGCTTTTCATCACGGAACTCATCCTGCTTACGATTGCGATTTTCATCTTTTCACGCATCATTGCCCGGCCGTTGGTTAAAATGAGCGATGTTGCCTTAAAAATCGCGCGTCAGGATTTTAGCGGCAGGGTCACCATCACCACGCGGGATGAGATTGGCACTTTGGGACAATCCATCAACACCCTCTCGACCAATCTGGAACAGAAAATGACGGAAATCAACACGATAAACGAGCGGCTTCAATGCGATTACGAGCGGCAGGTTGAGTCGCAGAAACGGCACAGAGCGCTGTCGGCCACTTTCACGCATGAGCTGAAGACGCCGCTGACCATCATTCGAGGGTGCATGGACCGTATGCAGGGCTGCAACAACCCTGCCGAACTTGTCAAGTACAATGCCATCGCCCTGCGCGAGCTGGACCGCGCGGGCAACCTGATGACTCAAATGCTGGAGATCGCAAAGATGGAATCCCCTTACTTTGTTCTGGATAAACGCGCGGTAGACCTTTGGATGGTGTTTTTCAAGGTATACGACGAGCTTCGACAGTCTTTCCAGCCGCGGGGGATCAAGGTTGCGTATGCCGCAAGCGAAGAAGCGCTTGTCGATGCCGATCCGGAGCTCATGGAGCGGGTGATCTCCAATGTGATGACCAATGCGATGCGTCATTCGCCTCCGGGCAGCACCATTTCAGTCGAAATCACAGGCGCCGGGAACCAACATACCTTCACGGTGATCAACAGCGACACTTTCATTGCGCCTGAGGATTTGGAGAAGATCTGGCAACCTTTCTACCGCTCTGGAAGGCCCGGGACGGACGCCATCAAGGGTTCGGGGTTGGGGCTTACGATCGTAAGCGGCATTCTGAAAGCCCATGGGTTTCAATACAGCCTTCGCAATACCGCCAACGGCGTCGCGTTCAGCTTCACCTTTCCCGCGCGGAAACGTTCGGCAGATATCCAAGCGGACGCCTAGCGTAGGATGCTTTTGCCAGTGGGCCCCCTTGCGAACGGGAGAGGCGCGTGTTTGGCACGTGCCTCTCCCGTTCTTTTCATTTGCCCATCTTCGCGCTCCGCTCGCGGATCGCCGTCAATTCGCCGCTTTCCAGCATACGCGCCAATCTGTGGGCAAAAAATGGGCAAATAATGGGCAAAAAATCTCCATATCGCCGGTGTATAGTCAGTATCAGAAAAACGCCGAAGCATCGGCGTTCATGAACGCAGACGGACGCCATCGGGCGCCGCCTCATGATGGCTTTGTAAGCGCCGACGTTTGCTGATCTGCATAAATCGGCGCGGCGGCAGGAAGGAAACGCTTGATTGCATGCATGGCGCTGGCGGAGATGACCGGATCATGAAATCAGAATTCCATGTATCTCTACAGGATACGCCCAGGGAATTCCCCAAACGCATCGTCTTTCAACTGGACATGTCCCTTGACACGCTTCATTACCGCATCTGGACGGCAGCGGGGAACGGAGAAGGCACAACGGGGACAATCCGCGAGTTTCGAAAGGCCCTGCACCAATGCAGGCTTGTCCACCCGGACGATATCGGCGCCTGTGATCGGGCGCTGGAAGCCCAAGCCGGCATGCTCAACGTATCGACGCTGGACATTCGGCTGACCATTGGCTCAACGAACTATAGCTGGTACAGACTGTTTACCGTCATGCCCGAGAATCCGCAAGGCGGAATGCGCACCGTCAGCGGCGTATTGGAGGCATTGCAGGGTGGGCGGGGCGGCGGTCGCCGCAACGGTGAAAGGTTTCAGCAGGATACCCTTTTTCGCAGGGCGGTAACCTGTTCTTCGGTCCTATCCCTGGGCTTTTGCTGTACCACCGGGGAAAGACTGGTTTCGGATACCGACGTGCTTCCCTGGTGGCTGCCTGAAAACGTCCGATTGAAAGATGTGGTAAACGTCCTGCGCGAACAGCCTCTTTTCGCGGAAAACAAGAACCGGGAGGCGGATTCGCTCCTTGCCGAAAACGCCCTGACGCATTGTCTTGCGCTGAAGCCGTTTTTTCGAGATTGCAGGTTATTCGACCTTACCCGAAAAACCGAATCGATCCGCTGGTACAGAGTCTATCACGCCTTTATCAGGGAAGCCCTGACATCCCCTGTCTGTTTTTACCTGACCATCGTCGACATTGACGAGGAGAAGCATCAGGAACAGCTGCTGGAAGAAAGCCTGACCTTGGACCGAACCACGGGGATGCTGAAACGGTGCGCATTCGAAAACAGGGTAACGGAATGGCTTGAATGCGCAAGGAATGAAGCCGGTTACCACCACATCTGTTCCGTGGTGATTGTGATCGATCACGCGATCGATATGGAGGCAAGGCAGGGGCGTGAGGACGTGCTGAAAAAGGTGCTTGCGCTCAGCAAAACCATTCGGGCTTTCATACACCCGCATGAACTGTGCGGCCGATACGGCTTTGCCAGATTTGCCATGGCGTTGTCCGGCAGCACGGCGGAAATCATCCATGAGCGGCTCAAGATGCTGGGGATGGTTTTGCACTCGCTCAACACCGAATGGGTCGATCTGCAGGTGCGCTACGGATGCAATGTGGAGCCGGCTTCGCAGACGGAACAAGGCGATGTGTTTCTGGAAAAGGCTAACCAGTCCCTGCCGCATGAGGCGAGCGGAACCTTGCTCAGGATGGTTCAACCCGCCGCAAACGCCAATACGCCGGCCGCCTGCCTTGGCAACGCGGCAGTCGCCGGATGCAATGCTCAGGAGACGCCGGCAAACGGGGGAAAACACAACATCTTCATCCGAACCTTTGGCCATTTTGACGTCTTTGTGGACGGGGAAGCGGTTTTGTTTCATCACTCCAAAGCGAAGGAATTGCTGGCATTGCTTGTGGATCGAAGGGGCGGCTTTGTAGGCGCGACAGAAGCCATTTCCTGTCTGTGGGAAGATGAGCCGGCGAACAGCACAACCTTATCACGGTGCCGGAAAGCGGCGATGCACCTGCGGGAAACGCTTTGCAAGTACGGCATCGAGTGCCTGATGGAAACCGTGAGCGGAAAACGGCGGATACGGGTGGGAAGCTGCGACTGTGACTATTACCAGTATCTTCAGCATGCCACGGACGGTTCGCATAAAATCCTGTACTCGTATATGAGCGAATACAGCTGGGCGGAGAATACCGTTGCCCACGAACAGTAACGGATAACGCCGGCCTGCAAAACGACTCCTTCCAATGCCCTGGCATCCGCAAGGGATGAAAATATCTATAGAAAATTGAAATAATTTCTTAATAGGAACGTAAAACGAACGCTACGGGTACAGTATGGTCACGCGCCATTGTTTATAATGAGCGTACTCAGAGCATGCGAAACTTTGTGATGAAACATTGCCTTGCAAGAAAACCACCATCATCCGCGACGCATCGGGAGGACAAGAGCATGAAACATGGTAAAGCAATAAAGGTTTGGAAAAATTTCATTTCCTTTCTGCTGACACTGGTACTTTTGGCCGGATCGTCCAACGGCAGCACCGGTTTTCTGGCTCAGGCGGCCGCGGCCGGCACGGCCGGATCGTATACCGATTTACTCGACGGAATCAACCTGGGGGATGACGACGCGCCAAGCGACGAGCCCGCCCTTGCCGACACAGCCGCCGCAGAGCCCGCGGCGGTGACGCCCGCCCCGCAAGCGCAAGACGACGAATCGCCCGCAGACAGCGCCGCAAGCGCGCCTGAAGCGACGGCTGAACCTTCGGTTACGCAGGACGCAGGCCCGGATAGCGAACCAACGGCAACCCCGACGGCGGATACGGCGACCGCAGCGCCGCAATCCGAGGCTTCGCAACCCGCGACGCCCAGCCTGCAAAGCCTCATCCAAAGCCCGAACCATGCCTATCTGATTACCACCGATCATGAAGCGGGCCTGTACAGCGGTTACGGCATGAGCAACTCACAACGCATCGGAACGGTAAACGGCAGGGGCGCGCTATTGTTCGCAACCGATTATGTGTTGCGAGACGGGAAAAGCGCGACGGTGCTGGTGTGGTTTGCGACCGAGGCGGGCGTCCAAAGCGGTTACCTGTCCGAAGAGCGCCTGAGCACAGAGCCGATGAGCGCCGCGGAAGCGGCCGCGTATATACAGCAGAATGGGCTGACGGCCGGCGATTTTGTGCTGGACGAAGTCCACTATGCCGTTGCCGAAGCGGCGTATACGCCCCGGACAGATGCAAACGAAGATGCGGCAACGGCAGAATCGTCCGCGCTCTACCAGGCGACCGTCTCGGATGCTCCGCAGGGGATTGCCAGCCTGTATGAATCCGCCGGCGGCGACGGCGTCGTCTGCGCAACCGTACAGGCGGGCGAGACCGTTTCGGTTTTGCGCGAAGCGGACGGCTGGGCGTATGTGCTGGCGGCGGACGGCGACCGCGGCTATCTGCAAAGCGCGCTTCTTGTGCGTGCAGGCGCGCAAGCCGAAAGCCCGGTAACGGAACCCACCACGGAACCCACCACGGAACCAACCACGGAACCTGCGACGGAACCCGACTCCGGCGAGGGTACGCCTTCGCCTACCGGAGCCTCCAGCCTGGACCAGATAGCGGCTTCGGATACGCCTCTGCCGGCTTCCGCGTCGCCTTCCGAAACGCCTGACCTAAACCTTTCCGTTGAGCCGGAACCGAGCGCGACGGACGGACAGCCCGAAACCCCGGCCGCCGACCCCGAGGCGTCGCCGACGGATACGGTTGCGCCGGATGGTACAGAAGCAACCTCGCCCCCTGAAGGGTCCAGCCTGGATGCTTTGGGCGGTGAAAACGCGGAGCCGTCCGCAAGCCCGGAGGCGGAGACTTCCGCAAGCCCGGACACGGAGACTTCCGCAAGCCCGGAGGCGGAGCCGTCCGTTACGCCGGAAATCACCGAGACGCTTCCCATTCCGGACGAGAGCCCCGAACCTTCGACAACCCCGTTTGCCAGCGTTTCGCCCCTGCCGCTTTCAGCGCTGCCCGCCGCCATGGCCTACGCCATCGTTACCCTGCCCTCCGGCAGCATCCCGTTATACGCACAAGCCAGCGCGGCTGCGGCCGTTGTAGACCTGCTCGCCGGCGGCACCTTCGTAGGTGTGCTCGCGGTGGATCATGATTGGGCACAGGTTTATGTACGCAAGGGCGAAGGTTTCCTGATGGGTTATCTGGATAACAGCGTCCTGACCGTTTCGGCGCTTTCCACCGAAGAGCCCATCCCCACGCCCGCGCCGGTGGTGTTTGTACCCATGCGGCCCAATAGCCTGCCGGAATACTATCTTGCGATCGGCACGGCCGAGTATGATACGGTTTCCGCGCCGGTGGAGGAGCCCGCTGTGGAGGATACCGCCGCCGCGGAGGAAACAGCCGCCACGGAAGCCCCTGCCGGAGAACCCGCCCCCGCGGCCGACGCGGTGCGAGGGGAGCCTCTGCTGGGCAGGATGATCCGTTTGCTGTTCGCCAGCGCCGCCGCTGAGGAAACCACCACCGCCAGCGCCGAGATATACACGTTCATCGGCGCGGACGGCGTGCAGTACTACCGCGTGTACGGGATCGTAAACGGCGTGGAAGGGTACTATGCCTGCGACGAAAACGGCACGCTGCTGGAACCCTATCAGCTGGTGGATATCGAGGCCGAGCAGGAAACGCTGACCACCGACTCGCCCAGCATTTCCACGCGGGGTTTGGTCAACTTTTCGCTCTCCTCCTCCGCAACGCCAACAACGGTGCCCAGTTATTATTCGTCGTTTCCCGCCGGGGAAAACACCACCGTTTATACCTTTGTGGGGCGCGACGGGGTTACGTATTACCGTATTTACGGCACCAATACCTCCGGTGTGACCGGTTTTTTCGAATGCGACCAGTATGGCGAAAACGAGGCCGACGAGCCTGTTGTGCTTAACGATGAGTTTAACACCATCGCGCCCTATGTGTACGCGAGCCTTGCCGCGCCCAGCATGCCCACCGCGCTGGTTCTGGTAAGCTCTAACCCGTACCTGTACAGCTACCCCGGCGCGGACGGCACCACCCAGTACCGTATCTACGGCGTAAAAACGAACGACCCCGCAGATACGGCTCAGCATTGGTATGCCACCGACGAAACGGGTACGGTAAGCGAGCAACTGCTGGATGATGACATTCAGCTGGACATGAACAACCTGTGGGCAAACGGCTTTATTGAAGCCGATAGTCCCGGCAGCGCCGCCGCGCCCAGCTTTTACGGCCTTGTGGGCAATACCGATAACATCGATACCATCAAAGCCCGCGAGGTGATGTGGGCATACACCGACCGCACAGGCACGGTGCGCTACCGCGTGTACGGCGCGGTAAACGGCGTGGCGGGATTTTACGAGTGCGATGCGGACGGCAACGTGCTAAGCCTGACCCCCGTTGACCTCGCCAACGAACAGCTGTACCTGTCGCCGCTGATAAACGGCATCGCGGACGACTACATCCCCGGCTATGCCAAGGTGATTTCCACCAACGTGACCAGCATGACCGACGGCACGCCCGTGTGGGATGCCACCACCTCCGCCGTAAGCACGGGCACGCTGGGCAACGATTCCTCCGGAAGCAACCTTGTGGTGCGCTCGTTTGATCAGGTGGCCTATGAGCTGGACTTTGTAACTGAGCTGAACACGGCTTTGCCGGACGGCACGGATATTTCCAACTACAAGGGCTTTAACAGCGCAAAGGTGTATTTGCGCTTTGAAGTGCCTGTGACGCTGGAAAACGACGTAAGCTTTGTGATGAGCGATATGAGCTGGCTACAGGATGGGCAAGCCACCTACGATGCTGCAAACCATAAGTGGATACTCACAGGCTACCGCCAGTTGACCAGCGACGGCGGCAACATTGCTTTGCCCAACCGCGCCACTCTGAACGTGATCATGCGCGTGAACGGCGCGGCCAACGCCCAAACAATCACGCCTTCCGCCAACATCTGGCTGGATCAGGGCACGGATGCTGGCGGTACGGATTTGAACGCCATTTATACGCCAACAACGGATGAAACCACCACTGGGTTTCAAACGGTGCGCGTGACGGCGGCGCCGAAATACAACGTGGGGTTGAAATTTGCGGGTGCAAATAGCGCTTTCAAGTTCCCGGACTTTACCACTGGGGAATTAGAAACCGGAACCCAGATGTACCGTATTCAACATTTGGTCGCAACCTGTGAAATTCGCAATGATAGTGCTGAAAAGGGTTTGAAAGGAATCGAGTTCCCCAAAGGCAATTTTTCTTTTGACGTTACTGTCAGCACGAGTCTAGCGGGATATAATATTCTCTTATGGGATTACAGTGATAACACAGCATCCCAGCCGGTTGGTGTCCTTGGTCGGAAAATGATGGCGATCAGTATACCCTATCAAGCACCGATAGACAGCAATGGAAAAATAGCATCTGAACGCAATACAGACCGTACTATCTATGATGGAGGAACCGTCACAGTTACCACGCAGGCAGTGACCGCAACCAATGTTATTTTTCATGTCACGTTGAAGGATTATCTGATTGATGGCATGTTCCCTTCAAAAGCAGGAACAGATAGTGACAATGTAAAATACGAGGCTAACGAGGGTGTGTTTGGTGTAGCTAATATCGAGGTGGCGATAAAATCAAATCCTGTGACAGTAACAACCGACGTACCTGTGAATGCAACACTAAGTAGCCTTTCGGCGACATCAGCCAGCGGTGTTTCTACAACTACGGATGTTTATAGCAGCGATAACTCAGTAACCCCTAGCTATACCATATACCCTCCCGGCAACTTGACAAAATCCATCTATATGATTTCTGACAGTGCGCCTACTTCTGCATTATATCTAGACGCATATTCGAAGATGCGCCGTGGTGAGTACTCTAGAGCATTAGCAAGCACATATAATGCTAACTTCAGCGGAACCACTAATAAAGTGGGAGCCTTGAACTTATTTACAAAGTTTGATGCGGTAGGGTATACAGTAACGAGTGTTACACTTGGCGCATATCAGGCGAATACAAATGTGTTTTATGGAGCGCTACCATCTGGAGGTAACTGGTCAAGCGATGCCCAGATGCAAGACACGCGAGAAGAAGCTTTGGATTGGTATCCTTCTCTTGCAGCATTGGGAAGTAAGAAATGTGTTGCCACCTTGTTTGAGTACCGTGGTGAAGGAACATTCTTCAGCACTGGATGGGTGAACGTATGGAATTATATCTATGGTTATGTGCCCGAAACCGCAACAGTCGATAAGGTTTATCAAGCGGTAAGCGATTTGAAGTGGTGGACGAACGCAACGGCAGCCGCAATGACCGCAGAAACAAATACCATCATGAACAATAAGGGCGCTTCTAACCCAACCCCTACGGGTAGGCAGTTCACCAACAGTACAGCGATTTCCGGTGTTACTACAAACCCTTACGGTAAGCGCACCTACAATATGGATACTTATGAAACTACAGGCGGCCATACTGGCGGATATGTATGGGGCACATCCTGGCTGGTGATATCCGACTTTGTACTGGCCAGCAAGACGACGGCGCAGTCCGGCGACAATACCGTTGGTGGAACAGCAAAATCGGTTTACAGCCTCAACAGCGGCGAACGCCGCGTAGATTATGCCATTACGCCGACGTATTCCACAGGTGGGCTGGAGCCGGGCACAATCATGGGCACGGTCACAATCACCGACACGTTGCCCAAGTACCTTACCTATGTGACGGGCAGCAGCTATCAGGGCGGTACCTACGTGCAGGGCAGTACCAGCGAAGGCAGCTACCATACGGGCGGCACGGCGCTGCCCCCCACCGTATCGGTCAACAGCACGACGGGGGAAACGACCCTGACGTGGACGCTCAGTGCATATGCTACCGCCCATAGCGAGCCGTTGGAAAAGATCTACTTCTCTGCGACCATCGGCGATGAGGACGACCCCGCCGGCGACCCGGTCAACAACGCGGCGCTCCTCAACTCCGTAACCATCGCCGCCAGCACGGCGGTAGACGATGCCACAGCCAGCAAGTCGATCACGGTTACCAACCTTGCCGATATGACATTAACCAAGAGTGTGGCGCAGGAAAAGGTGGAACTGGGCGAAAACGTACAGTATGACATGGTGATGAAGAACAATTCCACAATTCACCAGGCCAACCTTGTGGCGCTGGATATACTGCCGTACAACGGCGACGACAGGGGTACCGATTTTGACGGTACTTATACCGTAAAGCAGGTTGTGGTGCAGCAAACCTCGGCGGCGGATACCAACCTTACGCTGCGCACGACAACCGGCACCGCCGTACGAACGAAAAACGCGCGCAGTACCGATCTGCTCACGGCTGTGACCTGGGCGACCCCTGCGGGTGTCGCCAGCGACGGCGGCAAAACCATGACGTACACCATCAACGGGCCGTTAACCGGTCTGCTGCTCACCTCGTCTATTTTTGAAGCCCAGAGCCGCGCGAGAATTACAGTAATTCTGGAGCCCAGCGACAACGTTGCGGGCAACGTATACGCCAACAACGCTACCATGGATGGCACCAACTTCTCCGCCATGGTGACCGCGCCGGTGATATCGGCCACGGTGGTGCAGCGCAACATCAGCGGTTTGGCGTGGATCGACATCAACAAAAACGGCCAGCAGGATGCTACGGAGTTAAAGCTGCCCGGGCTGGAAGCGCAGCTGTACGCGATCACCCGCGACAGCAGTGGCAACATTACCGCTACCACGCGCGTTACCAGCGATATTGAAGGCAACGCCTTTGGCACGGTGCTTACCGACGCCAAGGGGCAGTACACCTTTGAAAAGCTTCCAGCGGGCGAACATCAGGTGCGGCTTACCGGGTACGGCGACCTTTCCATGGATACGTGGAAGGTGACCACACAGGAGGCCAGCGGTGTTTCCGAAAGTATCAACAGCAACGGCGTTGCGGTGGTAAGCGGCGATACCCTCACCTATGCCAGCATCGACGGCATAGCCCTGCCCGATAAGCAAGCGCTCACCATCAGCGTGTATAACAGCCGCTATAACGATTCCGGCTTTTACGCGCCCACGTCGTTTGCCAAGGAGGTATCCCCCGCGAGCGGCACGCCCGTGCGCGAGGGCGATGTGCTTACCTACACCATCCGGGTGGAGTTCCCCGCGGCGGGGGTAACCAAGTCCTTCATTACCGACACCATCCCCGAGGGCACGATGTTTGTGCCCGGTTCCATCAAGTATAAACTGGCCGGACAGGCGAGCTTTACCACGGTCACGGACGCCGCGTACGCCTATCAGACCAACACCATCACCTTCCCCAAAGTGGATCTGGTGCGTGGTGAAAACCTGTTTGTGTTCCAGGTGGTGGTCGATAAACCGACCGACGCGGACGGCGAGGCGGATATCGAGAACTTCGCCACGCTGACCGCGCCCGACGGCACCGAAATCACCTCCAACGAAACGGTGAACACGGTCGTCTCGCGCTACGCGACCATCGCAAAAACGGCCGCGCTGGTAACAGGCACAGGCACGCTGGAGGCAACCGACCGCGGCACGGCAACCACGCCTGTGGAGGCGCAAACCGGGCAGGAAGTGGAGTACATCCTGACAGTGACCGCCGGGGGCAGCGATCAGCTAACCAGCGGCGATCTGGTGGTGACAGACCCCCTGCCAGCCGGCACCGCGCAGGTGGACGGCTCGCTGAGGGCCGTGATGCTTGCGACCGCCACCGCCAGCACCGCAACGGGGCTAAGCTCCGGCGCGTTTGTGAGCGTAACGGGCGGCATGGCGGCGCAATGGACGCTTTCCGGCCTGAAAACCGGCGATGTGGTGGAACTGCGCTTCCGCGTTACCGCGCCTGCGGCGGTTGATCCGGTTACCCAGAAAGCGCTGTTTGAAAATCAGGCGACCCTGGCCGACGTGGAGCAATCCCTCCAGGTGGTGGACGCGACCGCCATCCGCGTGACGCGCGACGCCGAAGGCAACGTGATCTCGTCCGAGCGGATTACGCAGTCCACGTCCATCTACACCGAGGAAGAGATCACCAGGGAATCCGAAATCACCTACCACGAGGTAAACGGCGTGCCGCGCGTCACGGCGGTCAAATCGGCCCTGCCCCTCGCGCAAGGCGCGCTGACGCCGGTGGTGAAACCCGGCGACGCCATTACCTACAATATCGACGTGACCAACGAAGGCGACGGCAACGCCTATACCGTTCTTGCGTATGACGCGATCCCCGACGGCACGACCTACGTTGCCGGCAGCGCCACCATGGGCGGCGTGAGCGGCGGCACCTACAGCGCGGCGGAGAACGCCATCGGCTGGAGCATCCCGCTGCTGATCCCCGGGCAGACGGTGCGCCTGTCCTTCCGGGTTACGGTGAATACGTCCGACACGGCGACGCTGATCCGCAACGTGGCGCGCTACAACGACCCGGAAGATCCGCTGGACCCCAGCGACCCGGAGGACTGGCCGCCGACCGACCCGGTGGATTACCAGACCGTTACCTTTACCAAAACCTCCGTTCCGGCGGGCGGAACCACAGCCGCCAACGCGACCACGGTACAGGTGGGCGATGTGATCGCCTACACGCTCACCGTGAACGCCGGCGCGGAACTGAAAAACGTGACCGTGAGCGACCGGATTCCCGACGGCATGCGGCTGGTATCCGATTCCATCGGCTACCGGTTGGCCAACGGCGACACAAAGCAGCTGGCGGATACGTATCTGGCGGGCAGCACCATCACCTGGCCCAGCTTTGACACCCTGCCCGCCGGCGCGAACATATTCACCTTTTCCGCTATTGTGGATCGGCTGGACGGCATCTATTCGGCCACGTATGAAAATGATGGAACCGTACAGTACGACGACAACCGCGAACCGGGCTCGACGATCACCGCCGATTCCAACCCGGTAACCCACAAAGCCGGCGAATCCATGCCGGAAATTCACAAAACGGCGGCGCTGGTGGTAAACGGCGCGGCGGACACGCTCGCGCGCGGCACCGAACTGAACCCCATTCAGGCGCAGCCGGATCAACAGGTGGAATACATCCTGACGGTGACCGGCCATGGCGAGGATAGCGGAGCGCTGGTCATTACCGATCAGCTGCCGGCGGGGACTACCTACGTAAGCGCCTATGGCGTCAACGTGAGCTTCAGCGGCGCCGGAAACGGAACGGTGACCTCGCAGGAAGCGCCGTCCGGGACGAACAGCCAGACGCTGACCGTGAACATCAGCCAGCTCTCGGACGGACAGGTGGCCACCATCCGTTTCCGCGTGATCGCGCCGGAACTCACGGCGGGGCAGACGGAGAGCTTCTTTGACAATACCGCGGCGCTGTATAACCCCGCGCTGGAGGGTCAGGTGTACGACGGCGAGTTTACCGACCCGGACGGCGTTACGCACCACGCGGGCGACCCCATCTACACCCAAGACGAAATCCATCAGGATTCTGAAACCACCTATCACGTGGTGCGGGATTCACAGCTTGCCATGGTAAAAACCTCCACACCCGCCTATACGGGCGGTATCGCGCCGGTCGTGAAGGCGGGGGATACCATCAGCTATGCCCTCACGGTGACCAACACGGGCCTTTCGGACGCAACCAACGTGTACGTTTACGACATCATCCCCACGGGCACCACCTATACGGCGGGCTCGGCGGATCACGGCGGCGTGTATGACTCGGTCGCGCGTCGTGTGGATTGGATCATTGCAACCGTGCCCGCAGGCGGGAGCGTAACGGTTGTGTTCGCCGTTACGGTGGACGCCGTAACCGAAGCGACCCTGATCCAGAATGCCGCCGCCTATAAAGAAGTAGGCGATACCGGCGACCCCGACGATCCGACCCTCCCGTGGGTGCCGACCAACCCGACCCAGCACCAGACTATCAGCTCGGTCAAGAGCGTATCTCCGGCGGACGCAACCGTGCGAGAAGGCCAGTTGCTCACCTACACCATCCTGGTATCGGTGGCCGCCACGGACGGCGACGTCGCCAGGGGCGTCGTGGTCAGCGATACGCTGCCGGTGGGGCTGAGCCTTGTGCCGGGGAGCATCAAGATCCGCAATGTGCAGATGAGCGACTCCTGCTACTCCGGCGGAGTGATCACCTGGCCCGCCACCGATTTGCCGGCCGGCGACACGCCGTTTACGTTCAGCGTGATCGTCAATCCGCTGGCATCGGGGGTTTACCGCGCGAGCTTCACCAACACCGCCACCGTCAACGGCACGCCTACGCAAACCGTCACCTCGACCGTGCTCTCCCGTACCTCCTCTATCGCCAAGGAAGCGCGCCTTGTGGTGGGAGGCGTTGTCCAAACCACCGTACAAAACGGCACGGTCGCCAACCCGGTGGACGTGCAGTGCGGCGACGAGATCGAGTACACGCTGCTGGTGACCAATACTGGCGATGCCGCGCTGGCAAGCGGCGATATGGAGGCTTCCGACCAGCTGCCCGACTATGTGACCCTGGTGACAGGCTCTGGCTCGGTCGTGAAGGACAGCGGCAGCACCGCCACCGTGAGCGCCATGAGCTATACCGGCGGCAAGGTGCTCTGGACGGTAAACGGCATGAAGGGTAACGAAACCCTGCGGCTCAAGTTCCGCGTGAAGGTGCAGGACAGCATACCGGACGGTTTGAGCGTGATGGAAATCGTCAACCACGGGCACCTGAGCGATACCGATCTGGAACAAATCGTCTACGAGGCGACCATCCTGAACCCGGACGGCACCGTGAAATACGCCAAGTATGAGCAGATACACGAGGAAAGCGTGGAACAGGATTCCAACTTCACTTACCATGAGGTGGAAGCTCCGGCCGTCACCCTCACGAAAACTTCCTCTCCGGCGGGAGACGTGCGGGAAGGGCAGGTCATCGAATACACCATTGGGGTGAAGGTGGAAAAGCAGCCTCTGGCCAACTGGACGATCACGGATACGCTGCCGCAGGGCATTGGGTTTGTGAGCGGCAGCCTGCGCGAGACGAACGCCTTGCTTACGCTGAGCGACGCCAACTACAGCGCCGCCACGCATACCATTACCGTTACCGGGACCACCCCGCTGCCCGTAGGCGAATACGAGATCACCTTCAAGGGGCTGGCGCTTAAGCTGGCGGAGGGCGTCACCTCGCTGCAAACCAACAACACCGCCACCGTGACGGGCGACGGCATTGCCGACCAGACCGCCACGTCGCAAAACCGTGTGATCAGCCGCTATGCGGAAATCGAAAAGACGGCGGCGCTCATCACCCTGTCCGGCACGGATAACCCTGCGAACGGGGGCGTGCCTGCCATTGAGGATACCGGCACGGCGGCCGCGCCCGTGCTTACGGAGCTTGGGCAGGTGGTGGAATACCGCCTGAAGGTGACCAACCACGCAAGCGGCGGGCTGGTCAGCGGCAACGTGATCGTTACGGATCAGATACCGGACGGCACCGCGCTGGTGTCCGGCAGCATTACGGGCGGAGGCGTGCTTGGCACGGATGGCAAAACCATTACATGGACCCTCACGGGGCTGGAGGACGGGGATGAGGAGACCCTTACCTTCCGTGTCATCGCCCCGGAAACCGTCACCGGCACCGGCGGGTCCATGCTGTTTACGAACGTTGCGACGCTCAAGGACATCGAGGCGGAGCAGCGCGTCTATGAGGAAACGGTTACCGTGATCGGCGAGGACGGAACCACCACCTACACCGGGGGCTCCACCGTGTATACGGAAACGGAAACCACCAAGGAAAGCAACGAAACGTACCATGAAGTGCTGGCCTCCCAACTGGAGCAGGTGAAGGCTTCCAGCCGGATGAATGACGGCGATCCGACCAGGATGGGCAAACCCGTGAAGGTGGGCGATACGATTACCTATACCATTGTGCTGAGGAACTCCGGCGCGGCGGCCGCCCTGAACGTCATGCTGCGGGACTACATCCCTACAGGCACCGCCTACGAAGCGGGCAGCGGCACCCTGGATGGGGTTGCCTACCCGGACAGCAGCCTGTACGATGCCACGCGCCAATGTGTTACCTGGCGCCTGGACCGCATAGATGCGGATGAGCGGGTCGTATTCAGCTATCGCGTGGTGGTGACCAGCACGCTGGATACCGGCGGGAACCCCATCACCATCCGCAATGTGGCACTGTATGATACGGATGTGCCCGCGAGCGCCACGACCGACCCGACCACGCCGACCAATACGGTTGAGAACCCGACCCTTGCGTACACGAAGGAAGCGAGCCCAACCGGCAATGTGCGCGAAGGGCAGGTGATTACCTACCGGATTCGCGTCGTCGCTTCCGACAATATGCTTAACCCGGTTACCATGACCGATACCCTGCCCGCGGGCGTAAGCCTCGTGGCGGGAAGCATCCGGTTTACCAACCCGGCGGGTACGGTAACGCAGGAGAGCGATACCTGCTGGGTAGCGTCCAGCCGCTCCGTCGTATGGCCCGCCAAAACGCTGAGCAAGGGCGAAAGCGTATACGAGCTCAAAGCAGTGGTTCTGCCGGCAAGCGGAACCGATACGACCATCGCGCTTACAAACACCGCCATTCTTCGGGACGATCTCAACCGCGCATGGCCGGAAGCCACGGTAACGCGGACGCTGCTTCGCCGCTATGCGACAATCGAGAAAACGGCGGCCCTGGTGATTCAATCCAGCGACGGTACGGAAACGCTGGCAGGGCGTGATACGGGCACGGCGACCAATCCGGTGGACACCGGCGCCGGGCAGGCCATCCAGTATATCCTGACCGTCAGGAATGTCGGCAGCCTGCCAAGCGGGGAGATAACGGTGCAGGATGTGGTGCCAACCGGGCTCACCTATGTGGAGGGGTCCATGACGGCGGTCGGCGGCAGGGTGACATCCGCCGGCTACAACGCAACCACACGTACCGTCTATTGGACGCTCAACGCGATGGCCGCCGACAGCACGCAGGAACTTGTGTACCGCGCGACCACACCGCTGAGCACGGGGCTGTATGAAAACCAGGCGTCGATGACCGATCAGGAACTGACGCAGCTCACCTACAGCGAGACGGTGACGACGGTGGACGGGGTTACGCATACCACGACCGACACGGTGTACGCTACTACCGAAACCACCAAAACCACCAACGTAACCTATCACGAGGTAGAAGCCGTACCGCAGGATGGGCAACTGACCATCACCAAAGTGCTGGTGGATTATACCGGGAGGACCATCACCACCACCAGAACCTATGTGATCCGGGTGACCGGCCCGAGTTATCCCGGCGGAACGCTGATGGAGCTTACCAACGCGACGCCGCTGGTGCTTACCGGGCTGCTGTACGGTCAGTATACCGTGGAGGAGCTGAACACCACCAACTACAACGTGACGATCACAGGCCCGGTGACCATTGGAGGCGGAGCAACCAGCCTGTCCATCACCGTGCGCAATCAGGAGAAGGACAAGTCTTTGCCCGTGACCGGTGAAAGCACCATAGGGTACACCATTGGGGGTATCGCCATCGTAGCGATAGGGATCCTGCTGCTGGTGATCGCTAAAAAGCGGCGCAGGCCGTCCAAATAGAGAGGGACGGAAGCTTCATCGCAGCCGGGCTGTTCATGCTTCCCGGCCTGTCCATGCGAGCCTCCCGCGCTTTGCTCTACCGGCTAGAACCTCGTTCCACCTGATGAAGCAGGATAAGCTTGTGCGCCCGTGAAACGGGGAGCCCAAAACGTGACACACGGTTTCCGTTCTTGAATTGGATAAGGCGGACGAGCGATTTTCTCCTGTGACGAGGGGCGGAAGCGCAGGCGTAGCAGGGCTATGCCGGGCTTTCACCGTAAAGGCACAGGAGAAAATTGCCGTGAGAGGCAAGCGTTCATGGTTTGAAACCGTATCGGCCAACGGCAGCATCACCGCGTCGGGGCGATTCCCATGGGGGGCAGGATGCCACGCGATCAGCGGTTCTGCGTTCTTTCGGGCTTTGCCTGCGGCGAAGGCAAAACGCAGCGCGCTCCCGGAGGATGCTGTGTTGAAAACGGAGATTCTCTGCCGCCGCGTTCGCATCGCAGCGCCGCGCCACAGCGGCAATGCGGCGTGGCGACACGGGATGGAAGCCAGGAGGCGCTGCCGGCGCACGCGCATGTACGGCCCGGGAGAGGGGGGCATCTGGGCGGCTGAATTCCGGCGGGATTTGACGATTTCATCACGGCCTGTCCGAACGGGCCGTCTTCCCATTCGGCGCCTGAACGGTACCGGAAGGCCATGGGCAGCCGAACCCCTTTGCGCCGGAGCTCCCGCGTCTAGGGCGGGAAATCGTTGTTCCGCCAAACGCCACCCATCCCGGAATGTCAGCCATCCGGAACCTGCGTCTGCTTCTCCTGCGGCTTACCTTCGCCGAACCGTCCGGGATTGCTTGACACCCTTCGCTTCTGTGTTACAATGTCGGAAAGGCAGCCTTTGCGGAGGTACATATGGCACAATCAGGACTGGCAGCAAGACCCGTCGTCAAGGCCCGCACGCGATACCGATTGGCACCTTCGGAAATCAACAGGCCGGTTGTCTGGTTCACGCGCCTGGCAGGCCCGCCGTATCTGCGGCTTGCACTCGCCTTTCGGGGCGTCGAGGTGCGCGACGGCGCGAGGCTGGTTCAGACCCTGCGGGATTTTCAGGAACACCGGACGCGCCTGATCGTGGCCTTTCGGCATCCCTACGGGGACGAGCCGCAGCTGTTGATGCACGTGTTTGAAAACCTGCTCCCTCGCATGGCCAGACAAATGAAGCAGCCCCTGAAGCACAGGCCCGGTTTGCGGCTTGTGCATGATTATGCCGTCGCGCTGTGGGGCGACGCGGTGATTCGCTTCATCCTGCCGCGCGTGGGCGCGATGCCGGTCTACCATATCAAGTTTGACGCCGAAAGCCTGAACCGCATCCGCGCGGTGCTGCGGGACGGGCCAAGCCCCCTGGGGCTGGCCCCGGAAGGGCAGATTTCCTACCACAGCGAAACCCTGCCGCGCATCGAGCAGGGGACGGTTCGCATGGGCTTCTGGTGCGCCCGCGATCTCCAAAAGGCAAACCGGTCGGAAAAAGTCCGGATCCTGCCCCTCTCGGTGCATTATCAGTATGACCGAAGGGATGAAAAAAAAGTCCGCGCGGCGGTCGCGCGGCTGGAAGCCCTGTGCGGGCTGCCCGCCGTGACATCCCGCAAGACGCCCGCAACGCTTGAGGACCTGCCACAGCGGCTGACGGCCGTCGAGGACCGCCTGCTGGCCGTTACGGAGGCGTTTTACACCTCCGCCTACGGATATCGGCCGCCCGAACCGACCGCGCCGCAGACGGACGGGGGCGCGCGGCGCCACGAACGCTGGATGGCGCTGCAACCGTTCGCGCTGAGCATCGCGGAGTGCCTGCTGGGGATTGATCCCGGAGCGGAGGATATCATCCAGCGCATGTACCGGGTGCGGCTGATCGGCTGGGACCGCGTGTATCCGGAGGAACCCGTGGAAAAACGGACGCCGCTGGAGGTGGCGCTGGCCCACCGCGAGGCGGGGGAAGCTTGGTACGCCATGCGGCATATGGAGGTTGTGGACCTGATGTCCTACCACGACCCGGACTATCTGGATGCCGCCAACCCCGCCGGCCTCTCCTTCGACCGGCTTGTGGAAACGGTCGTCAACCTGCAGGATCTGACATACCGGCTGATGGGCGGCAACATCACCAACCGCCCCAACGTGATCCGCAAAAAGGCGGTGATCGTCCCCGGTGACTGCATCGAGCTCACGGAAAGGCTGCCCGAGTACCGCGCGGATTCCCGACAGACCGTTCAGACCGTGACCGACGAGCTGGCTCAAGCATTACGAAATTGTATTGGAGTGTATCACAATGGACAGACATGAGGCTTCCGTCAACGCCCGTGGGAACGTCAAACTGCCGCTACGCGTCAAGCTCGGTTTCGGAATCGGGGATCTCGGCGGGAATCTGTTTTTCACCGCGATGGGTTTCTACTCCCTGTTCTACCTGACGGACGTCGTGGGCATTTCCTCGGCGCTTGCGGGCGCAGCCATTCTGCTGGGCAAGTTTTGGGATGCCGTCACCGACCCGATGATGGGCTTCGTCTCCGATCGCACCCGTTCCCGCTGGGGCCGCAGGCGGCCGTATTTCCTTTTTGGCGCGTTGCCCCTGCTGCTGAGCATGTGGTTTTTCTTTTCCGCGCCCGATTTCAGCGGCGCGCAGACGACGGGCTTCATCTGGGCTACGTTCGCGCTTTGCCTGCTCAACACCGCGTATACGGTGGTCAACATCCCCTACGGATCGCTCACGCCCGACCTGACCAAGGATTTCAAGGAGCGGACCGCGCTCAACGGCTTCCGTTTCAGCTTTGCCGTCGTCGGCACGATTTTGGGCGCGGCCGTCGTACTGCCGATCGTCGGTCTGGCGACGGATCCCCATCAGGGCTTTTCCATCGTCGGCCTCCTCTTCGGCGTGGTGATGGCGGGCACGATTCTGACCACGTTCTTTACCGTGCACGAGTCGGCCCCCGACCAGACCGCCCTGCCCAAAGGGAAGTTCTTTGCGACGTTCGCGGCCGTGTTCCGCAACGGGACCTATATGCGGCTGGCCGCCGTCTACACGCTCAACCTCACGGGCATTACCTTCGTGCAGACCATGCTGGTGTACTACTTCAAGTACATCTACCGGGACGAGGCCATGACCACCATCGCGATGCTTCTATTGCTGGGCGTCGCCATGATCTGCGTGCCGGTTTCCGTGCTGGTGGCCAAGCGGCTGGGCAAGAAGCGCACCTATCAGCTGGCGCTGGCGATCCTGACCGTCAGTTGCCTGGCCATGTTCTTCTTCGCCCATACCCTCGGCATGACGTTCACCTTCGTGGTGATGGTCTTTGCCGGCGTCGGCATTGGGTTTGGGTATGTGCCTCCCTTTGCGATGCTTCCGGACGTGGTGGAGGTGGACGCCGTTACGACGCGCAACCGCAAGGAAGGCGCGTACTACGGCATGTGGACGTTCTTTTCCAAAATCGGCGTGGCGCTGGCGGCCGCGCTGGCCGGCGCGTTCCTGGGCCTTGCCAGCTTTGTGCCCAATGTGGTGGAGCAGACCGCTTCGGCGCTGTTTACCATCCGTTTGCTGATCGGGCCGGTGCCCGCCGTTATCTTCCTGTCTGGGATTGTGCTGATCCAGCGTTACCCGCTGGATGAGAAAACCTATGACGCGATTGTCGCGCAGGAGAACGCACCGGCGGATGCTGTGGAAATCAGGGGCTGAGCGTGCGTTCGGCCAATCCGGCGGCGCAGGCGAAACGGCCTGATCCGGACGGCTGACGATGGCCCGCCTGCATACGTACAGCCGCGCAGCCCGCGTACGGTTCTTTGGCACAACGCCGCTTATCAAAAGGCGCGCGCGACGGCAGCCGGCAAACGGTTCCGGTATCGGGGGGCTGCCGATGGCTGACGAACGCGAAGCAGCCTGTTGCGCCCAAGTTCCATGGAATCCGATGTCAAATCATGAGCCCATCATCTCACGGCGCTTTTCTCGCGTGACTTCGCCGCAAACGCTCGACGCAGCCCCGCCGTGCCTTCGCATCCGCTCCTGGCCACGGCATCCGATCGCAGGCGGGCATTGACGCATTCATGAATGGGAATTGAATCAGGCATCGGCCAAAGCCGCGAAGCGTTCCGGCTTATGTTGTCAGGGCATCCCGCATCAGTTGCCAGGCGATCCGTCGACCGTTTTGGCTACCCGGCAAGGGGAAAACGTGAAGGAAAGAGCGGACAAAGCATGAACCGGCCGAACGGAAGCGCCGTCCGCCGGCGCCCGCAGACGGCGCGGATTATGGCGCACGCGTAGGCAGAACCCCAACGGGCGGGCGTTCTCCCCGCCCGCACGGAAGCAGGCGGAGCGTCGCAGGTCCGCGGACGCCCGGATACCGACCCCAGCGCGTGGGTCCGACATCGACGGCGCGTATGCCGTCCCTCCCCGGGAAACCCGGGCGCCCGCCTCCGGGAGAACCGCCGGAACATGAGTGGACGCGTATTGTCGGGAAGGAATCATTGGCATGTTGGCGAATCTATAGAAACATTGCACTCCGCACAACGCATCAGCCAGTTTTCCGCGAACGGGTTTGACCCAAAGGGATTCTGCCGATGGGCCGTCTACAGCCTCGGGATTTCTTGTCCGCGTCGGATCGCTTTGCGGGAGTACCCTTGTCGACACTTCTTGATTTTTTACTGCAACACAACCGTCGCCGACGCACAAGAAAGGAAGTATTCTCCATGAACAGGCAGGGGAAAGAAACGCCTACCGGCCAGGAACACTTCGGCGCGCGCTACCGACACGCCGTTTATGGGGGGCCTTGCCGTGATGATCACCGTGACGGCAACGGTCCATCGGCCGCCTCCGGCGACGATGTGACGGCGCGTTGCCCGCGATGCGGGTGCGAGATCAGCGCTGATGCCGATACCGGTCTAGCGGTCAGCGATTGCCGGGGCGACGAGCGCGAGCCCGAACCTGTGCGCCCGGTCCGGCAAGCCCCGCAGGGAGAATGCCTGTACACGGTCCTCAAGCAGGAGGAGAAATATATCCTGTCCGGGATTACGAAACGGGTAGTCGCCGAAAAGCTGGGGCTTCGACACCTGACGGTGATCATCGTGCCTTTCGTAACGGATGGACCGGATCAAAGCCGCTGGATCCTTCATAACCGGCACGACAAGCAGATAGCCAAAGGTAAGAGCTGCGTCCCGCTGAGCCTGAATCTGTTCGGCGGGCATTGCGGGCCGCCGGAGGACGACATAACCGGACAGATCGGCCAAACGATCGGAAGTGAGCTGCTTTGTGAAAACGCCCTGCGCGAACTCTCCGAGGAACTGCTTTGCAGGAAAGGGAAGGAAAAGCGGCTGGAGCTGTGGCGAGAAGGCGTGTTCACAGGCGAGTACCTGTGCGCCTCGCCTTTCGAGGTAAAACCCGAAAGCCTTATCCCCATTGGATTTACGGAGTACGCCGCAAAGGATAACGTCGAGTATTCGTTTGTTTTTGCGCTGCCCGTACCGGGCAGTCGGGTTGAGCAGTTGATTGCCGCCGATAACTATGAAAAGCACAGTCAAACGGATGGGACTTCCCATGAGGCGGACATCGCGCTTCCCGTTCTGCTGATGGCCGAATCGGAATTGCAAAGGCTTTGGGAAAGCCGCGATCCCCGGATCGAGGTCTGTGATGCCGTCACCCGCCTTTGGGAGGAACCAAACCACGCGGTGTATCAGAAACTTCTGGAGTGCATCGGCACGTTCAGGGCGCTTTAGGCCCGTTGGACAACCAACGCCGTCATGGGGAAATCGCGCGGATGCGATAAACCGGGGTTAGGAGCATCGGACAGGACGCATGGTATCAGCCTGAGGGCAGGCATGCGAGAAACCGTACGGAAGGCCTCCAGGCGGACGCTGGGTTGTCTCAGCCTGGAGGCTTTTCGCTGATTAAGCCAAATTGCGATAAGCCCTACCGCCCCGGAAACACGACCACCAACAGCATTTTGAACCGGCCGGCGGCCTTGACCGCGTGCGCGATATTCGCCGGCATGACGATGCTCTGCCCGGCTTTCACCGCATGCGCGGTTTCGCCGATGGTGATGGCCGCCTCGCCGTCCAGCACATACACCAGCGCGTCCCCCCGGGATTCGTGCGTGCTGATTTCCTCGCCCTGGTCAAAGGCAAACAGGGTGATGCTGACGGCGGTATTCTGCGTCAGCGTGCGGCTGACGATTTGCCCCTCCTGATAGGCTACCAGAGCGGCCATGTCCATTGCCTTCCCGGCCTCGATATTCTTCAGCATTTGATTCGCCATGGTGCTTCCTCCTTATTCGCTCACAAGCCGCTTTTCGCCGGTGATCTTCTGGATGGGCGCGATATCCTGCGTGACTTCCACAACGCCCAGATACTCGCCCTTTTCGTCGCGGACGGCATAGTAGCGGATGTAGAGGAGCCGGCCGCCCCTGTTGATCCAGAAATCCTCATGGGACTTCTTCCCGGCTTTCAGATCGGCAATGATCCCTTCCACGATGCGCACGCTGGCCGGCGGATGGCAGTTGGCGACCTTGCGTCCGATTATCGCCCCGGTGCGGGGAAACACGCGCTCCGCGCCCTGCGAAAAATACCGTACGGTATCATCCACCCCGACAAAGGTGATATCCACCGGAAGCGTGTTGAGAAGCGCGGTGATCTCATTGAGCGCCAGAAAGCCGGTGGGAAGGCGGAGCGACTGGTCGTCGGGCCGGGCGACGGCGTCGGATGGGTCCTGCGAAACCGGTTCCCAACGCACAGGCGGATCGATCAGGGCATACCCGAGTTCGTCGCTTTCGTCCGCGATGCGCTTCCACTCCTGAGGGTTCAGCGTGTCCAGTAACATCGGCAGCAGAATGTTTTCTTCCTTGAAGATCATCTCCTCCACGCGCGACAGGGTTTCCGTGAGCCTGCCGATGACGGCGGCGTCGCCGGCGGCCGCCAGCGCGGCAGATGCCTTGAGCGCCGCGCGGATCTCGTCATCCACGCCCCACATGACTTTGGGCGGCGCGGTGATGTTATGCTTTTCCAGATACGGGAAGAACAGATTCTCCTTGCGCAGGTAGTGCCGGTCAAGCGGCAGCAGGGCATGCACCGCCTCGGCCAGCTGGCTTGCGGATCGCGTGCCGGCTTCAAACGCCGTAAGCGAGGGCCGGATGTGCTCCCGGATCAGCTTTTGAATCGCGCGGTTCTCCTGCCTGAGGGTATGCGCCGGATGCCCCGGCGTCTGTGAAGGATCGACAGGCGCGCGAATTTCTTCCATACTGCCCCTGAAAACGGCGCTGTGGACGTCACAAAGCCGCTGTACCTCGCTTACGGGCATACCCTCCGCGATCAGCGCCTGCTCCGCGGCGGAAATCTCGGATGCGGCTACGCCCGAAAACGCATCGGCGAACCGCTGCTTCACTTCGTCGACCGTATGCCCCTCATGCAGTTTGCGCAACAAGTCCTTGATGACCTGCTGACGGTATAGGCTGTTATTGATTTCCCGACTCATGGCAAACCTCCTGTTGGCGCGCGGTATAGCCGCTTGCGCTCAACCGTTCCCGAATCTGTTCCAGATCAAGCTTCTTCATGGCGGCGCCTTGGAGGGGGTCCTCCATCGCCCGACGCTGGCCGGCATACCCGGTTTGGCGATATCCGGACAGCCGATTTCCGCCAGCGTTTGGACCGGCCATGGATACTGAGCACACAACGCGTATGCCGACCGATTCAGATCAATGCGGCGATCGTTCACGGCCCTTCCCTCCGCTCCATCGACGCACGCTATGGAGCGGCGCGTTGGCGGCACGTACTGTGCCCTATCCTGTATACCACAAGGAGAGAACGCTTACCGTTGTATTTGCAACAAAACGAAAAAGTTCTGTCCGCTGACGTGCTACGCCTGGCAGGTTTCGTCCCTCGGTTATCCTGCCAAGCAAAGACGGCAGGGCGATGGGAAAGGGGCGGCGTTTCCCTTCTGGAGCGATGACGCTATGCTCCGCGACGGTTTGCGGAGCCCGGTGTGTAGGGTAACAGGGCAAGATCGGGGGCACGGCGCTGCGCTAGATAGAGCGGTCTCCGAAAGGAGCGGCGAATCCCGATCCGGCGGACAAGCGCGGCTTACCGGCCTGTTTGGGGGTTTGTTTTGCGCGAAGATGAGAACGGGCCGCAATCCTTTGAATGATCCGTTTCATCGGTCAATTTTCACAAAGCTGTGACGGGGCGTATCGCGTTCCATTCGTTTCGGCGTGACGGTTTGGGCGCCGCGACACCCTGATCGGGCCTATATTGGGCATAGTCCCTGAAAAAGATTGAAGATATTAGGTAATTGTGCTATAATACTCACGGGTTAACGATTGACAAACGACCATTGAGGCAATTCCCACCGTCCGTTTTTGCTTGATGCCAACAGAACCGGTTCTCTTCGCTGCCCGAGCGGAGAACCTTTCCCGCCGACGATTCTTCGCCCGACACGATTGACTCCTATGACCCGCACAAACCTTTTTTGCCGCACCATAGGAGCGGCGTCTGCTGTCCGGTTGGTCCAAACGCCTGATTTCACAGTACCTGGAATTGGAATGAACCGCAACAGGGGATTCATGGCCGGTATGCCATGCGGTGTGAAAGGAAGAGATATATGAAACGGGTACTGGTTTTCCTTGCCGTACTCCTTTTCCTGCTTTCAGTCAATATCAATCGTGCGATTGCCGATTGCTGGTACTGGACCATCGAGGATAACGGAAATGTCCTTCTCAAGGGACACACGCCGACAACCTCAACGCACCTGACGGTTCCGGAGCGATACTATCCAAGCCTCAGCGTCCGCGCGGAAATGATCAGCGTTTTTCAGGCTCAGGCGGCCATCGGCGTCCCGGGTATGGCCGCGCTGATTCAGGGGCTGAAAGCCAACCTTGGACTTCCGGTGAGGGTGATTCTGGACCATGCGTTTGAGAATTATCCGGACCTGGAGTATGTGTATCTGCCGGAAGGCATCCAAAGCATCGGCGCGTATGCCTTCTGGGGATGCCCCAGTCTGACCGCCATCAGAATCCCGGACAGCGTGACGACCATTGGCGAGGAATGCTTTGGCGGGAGTCCGGGGCGGGTGACGATCACCGCATCGTACGGCAGCGTCGCTTGGCAGTATGCCATGGACAACGGCCATGCCTTTGAAGAGGCGTCGGGGGAGGAGCCCGGCGACGCTGCCAGCCGGTTGCCGGACCTGCTGGTGGAACGCATCCTCAATACCACAAACCAGAAGGACTGGAGGGTCGGGCATGCCGTCCAGTTTGATTCCTCCGTTTGGAATGCCGGCCCAACCGGCACCCAGACCGGCTTTAACATCAAGTGGTTTGTCAATGGTGAGCAGATGGGGTACGGTTACCATGAGGCGATCCCGGCGTCGCAGACGGTTGACAACGGCAACAGCCAGTTCAGCTTTGTTCCGAAGGAACCCGGACAGTATCAGATTGTGTTTCAGGTCGACAGCGATGATCACATTGCGGAATCCGACGAAGAAAACAATGAGATGAGCATTTGGCTATCGGTGATCAGTTAGCGGCGGGAAGCCCTTCCACAAGAGCTGGTCGCCAAGACGGCAGCCATCAAAAACAGGAAGCCGGACTCACGTTTCCGGCTTCCTGCGCTTACGTATTGGCTACGGGGGCATGCGATGGGGTTAGTCCGGCTCCATGCTTTGCAGCAAACAGGCTGAGCGCCCCGAGGCTATTGCACAGCGCCTGTCTAGGCTCTGCCTTTAGGCAACAGGCATAGCCCATTCTTCATGAACACAAACCCCGCCATCAGGATATACAGGATTCCGATGACGATCGCCGCGATCGAGATCGCCGGATACGGCCCGGTAAAGACGCCTTGGCCAAGATTCTGCTGCCAGATGCCGTAGTACGCCCAGGCGAGCGGCAGGGTAAGCGCGGCGTTGCGCAACCGCAGCTGAATCAATCCGGTCAGCAGAAACGCGACCACCAGTATGATCAGCGCCCAGGTATCGGCTGTCAGGCCGAAGCGGTTCCAATTCAGCTTCACCAAATACGCCGACACGTTGACTACCGTCGCAATGATCAGCCAGCCGTTATAGATGCCAAAGGCGAACGCGTTCACCTTTTGGCCCAGCCCGTCCGGCGTCTTCAACCGGACGTTGATCACAGCCAGGCTGATCACGAACGCAAGGATCAAAAGCGTGGAGACGCCGATCAACTCATAGGAAAAGGTGATGATCCACAGGATGTTCGCCGCGCTGGAAATCCAGAAAGGCACGCTGATCTTCTCGATGAGGTTGGCGGTCCGTTCTTGTTTGTTGGTCGCAATCATGTAGATCAGGGAAATGAGGAGCAGGACATAGATTAAGCCCCAAATCGAGAAGGTGGAAGGGCTAGGCGTAATCAGCGTGGGGTATGCATCCGATACTTCCTTCTGAGACATGCCGTTTATAATCCCAATCGCGCCGAGGGTGTTGACGACGAGTGTGACGAGGTACAGTCCGAGGTTAAGCCACGACTTACCTTTGGTACCCATAATATCATCCTTTCATGAAGAGGATACGCGGCGCATATTTTACATGGCGTTCGGTATCCACAACATACATCATGTACCGTGGCGTGTCAACTGAAACAGCAGGCATGTTGATCCATCCGGGAGATTGTCACCCGGTATGCCGGGCTCCAGCGGATTGCATTCCGACCGACCCAAGCGGGGCAAAGGAAACGCGCAGGCATAGTGCGTGCCGGCCGCCACGCCGGCTCCCAAATCGCGCTCCATGGCAAAGCGCCGGCAAGCGCCCCGGTATCCGTGGCTTCATGGCGAAGGCCGCTTTCAAGGCTCCGCCTGAACGCATCCCGCCCGGCGATCGCTTCGGCCTGCGTGACGCCGCAAAAACGTTCGCTCTTCCACCGGCAGGCGATCAGCCGCCCGGGCACTTTTTCAGGGATTGTCGGGGAACGCGAAACATCTCCCGGTTTCGAACAACAGGGGCACATGCGTTTTGCGATCGTGGGTTTTCATCTACGTACCCGACGGGTTTCAAAGGTTGGAAATGCGCTGTTTCTTCCATGGAAAAGCCACCCCAAATCGAAACGACGGTTTGACGGTCTGCTATCGCTATGGTATACTTGCGCTATTGACCGAAGAGGCATGACATGCTCAACCGCCCGGCCCAATTGATGGAGAACGTGGGATGAAAAACGCGCTTGCGCTTCTGGTGTGTACGATTCTGCTGGTTGCGGCGTTGCCTGCGCCCGTCGGCGCGGAAAGCCCGCTCGACCTCATGCCGCCATTAACGGCCGTGGAGCAAATGGTCGACGCCGATGGCCATGTGATCTTCACGGACGCCGTCGTTGAGCACGCCATCCGTGAAAGCCTCGGCATGCCGGAAGGGCCGATCACGCCCAAACAGCTGGCCTCGGTGGGCAAGAACGGGGAGCAACTGAATATCGTTGCCACGACGGCCACGCCGGCGGATCTGTCGGTTTTGCAGTTCTGCACAAAACTGAAGGGCTTATACCTGGAAAGGGTCATACCGATCAGCCTGGCTGCGATCACCGCCATCAAGAGCCTGACATACTTCGGCGCAAAGCAGATACAGTTTACCGATCTGGGCTTTCTCGCGGGCATCAAGGGTTTATCCGATGTCTGGATCAGCGAATGCCCGTGCAAAGATATATCTGCCGTGACAGAAATGCCCAAACTGATCAACTTCAGCATCGATTTCAGGGTCCATGACCTGTCTCCCCTGTATACCTGCAAAAAGCTGATTGCCTTGGCAGTGGCGTACCAATCGGATACCGAGGTGAACGTACTTCTCGATCACCTGAGCCACAAACTCACTTACCTCGGTTTGAACACATGCGCCATCACGGACGCAACGCTGGAGAGAATCGCTGGCACGAAACTGAATGGGATCATGCTGGACAATGTGCCCGTTCGCTCGGTGGCGCCGCTCTGGCGTATGAAAGCATTGCAGGATGTCAGGATTTACAGCATGCCTATCAATACGCTGGACGGCATCCAGGACATGAAAAAGCTGAGGAGCCTGCACTTGATCGGGACCACCGGGAAGCCGGATTACAGCCCCATTTTCGCGCAGCCAAGCATACGGTCGCTGAGGTTTGTGAGCGTGGATGCGCCTGATCTGCAAGGCATTCAGGATGCCGGTACACTGGAGGAGCTGTCTTTGGAAGGCATCGATGGGACGGTTGATTTGACGCCCGTGTTTGGCATACCGAAACTGAAACGGCTGTTGCTCAATACGGTGACGGTTACGACCCTGGCCGGAATCGAAGGCATGCTGAAGCTGACCGATCTGGAGCTGTACAGTGTCCATGGAATAGTTGACTATTCGCCTCTGCTTGGGCTGGTGAAAATCAGGCATATCGGCACGGATACGCCGGAACGCATTCCGGAGGGATTGCCGGTCCAGTGAGGGAAGCGGACAGGGCTCCCCGTAATCCCGGGTTCTTCATACTTTCCAGTACAGCCTGTACTTGTCATGCGGCCGGAGGGTTCGCTGCAAGCTGGTGGGGTGTGTGTATCAATCGAGTTCAGATTGCAGAACGCCGGGGAAAACCGGAAAGAAGTCGAAGGGGTTGTTAGGAGTACCGAACGCGCAGCGTATCGGCATGCCTTCCGCCAGCCTGATTTGCCAGGAATCATAGGATGGTAGGGCGCTATGGGCTTTTGTTTTTTCTGGTTTGGTACTGAACCTATATCAGGGGGGACTCCTGAAATCTTCACATTGCGCACCATGTTGCCGTGAAAAAAAGCCACCGTAACGACGACGCAGGGCTTCCTCATGAACCGTGAAGGCCAAACAACACGAGCCTGCCAGCCCCCATAGAGGGATTGGATGTTCGCGGTAAACAGCACGAAGCCAGATACACCTTTGCGCGGAAGGGATGACCGTCCGATCTACACACCGATGATCTGAATGGCCGTCTCCAGTTGAGCGTCGCGCGTCTCATGCCATCGCGCGACGCCGCAATCCTGCCGGCCATGCGCACAGGCTTCAAAGGCTATTTCGCAATGGCGCACAGCAAGGGATCTAGCGCTTTCCGTTTGCTATCCTTCGCGTGCTCTTTCCAAATCGGTCATTTGGCAAACTTCCGCCGCGGAGCTTTCTGTTTTATCAAAAACCGATCCCATACAATGCTTCCCCGTTATGCTTGTCAGGCGTTTCCATCATTCCCGATCCGATCCAGTTTGCGATGGACTTTTCTGATCCTGCGGGATTCGGGCGATTTGGGCAGGGCCCGGCGCTTTGCGGGGGATTCTGGCATACAAAGGATTTTCAATGATTCATAGGTTAATATCGGCAAGAGAGGCGACGAATAGCCTTCCGCCTGCGCTCATCCGTCGGCTGGTGGAAGAGATGCAATCCGTCCGCGCCTGCTCGCATGCCGCTCCAATGCGCGGATTTTGCGGCTGTTGCGCGTCACTTTTCGAATGAGACGGTTTTGAAAATAAAAAATTTTATGAAACGCCATAGAATGGATTGACAATCGTGACGAGTAACGGTATATTATGTACATCAAATTAGCATAAAACGATGAAGTAAGGCAGAATATGCTAATTGATAATTAAAATAAATAACGAACAATTGCGAGCATCCGGTATAGATCCGGTCCGTATATGTGCAGCACGATCGACATGCGCCAGGAGGGCAGGCAAACTGAAGGCAGGAAGCTCAGGACGATCATGCTTCCAGGAAATCCGTTCGCAGTCCATGGCCCTGGAATGCAAAACCAGTATAGACCACAAGCATGGGGTAACGCTATTTCACACGTGCGAACGTGCGTGGGCGCAAGGAGTACAGGATGGAAGCAAACCATGGAGCCGTCACGGTGGGGATCTCCAGGAGTTCTCTGAAGCTGCGCAGAAAGAAGAAGCGGCAGTTGAACCTTTGGTGCTGGCTGTTTTTATCGATGTCGCTCGTCTTCTATCTGCTCTTCATGGGCTGGCCTATTGTGAGCAGTTTCTATTACTCCATGCTGAAATGGTCCGGGCTGACGCAATCGGGTAAGTTTATCGCGCTGAAAAATTATCAGGCGCTGTTTTCGGACACGGTATATTGGAACGCCTTTTGGGACAGTTTCAAGTATACGCTGATCGCCGTCCCCTGCCTGCTGGTTATCTCCCTGCTGCTAGCCTACATACTGAACAACGAGCAGATGCGGGGCAGGAATATCTACCGCACGGCCTACTTCGTACCGGTGGTCACCACCACGTCGGTCGTCGGCATTGTCATGATCTTCATTTGGAGCGCGCAGGGCCCGATTAACGAGGTTCTGCTCAAACTGGGGATGGCGGGCAGCGCGACCAGTTTTCTGGGCGACGGAGGCTCGGCGTTCCCAACGCTGATCGCCGTATCGGTTTGGAAGGATTGCGGCACGTATATGATCTACTGGCTGGCGGGCCTGCAAAGCGTAGGCCGGGAGCAATACGAGGCAGCGTCCATCGACGGCGCCGGCCGCTGGAGCACGTTTACGCGCGTGGTGTTCCCGCAGGTGCTGCCTACGGCGGGCGTTATCGCAATCCTGTGCACAATCAACGCCCTGAAGATCTTCGACCTCATTAAAACCATGACCAACGGCGGCCCGTTCTATAAAACCGACGTCGTCGCCACGTGGGTTTACCGCACCGCGTTTTCCAGCGAGCTGGGCATGCCGCGCATGGGCTACGCCAGCGCCGGCGCCCTGCTCTTCGGTCTGGTGGTTATCGCAATCGGCCTGATCCTGAACCTCCTCAAGGCGCGTTTGCAAAAAAACCGCTGAACCGCGAAAAACTGATGAATCTTGGAAGGAGAAAGACCGATGACCAACCTTGCTGTCAGGAAAACAATGGGCCGGTTTTCTTTGGGCCGGTTCATGACCCACCTCCTGCTTATCGGCGTGGGCATCTGTTGGATTTACCCGTTTCTATGGATGTTCGCCTCGGCTTTTAAAACGGGAGACGAGTTTTGGGCCAATCGCCTGAGCCTGATCCCGGCGTCCTTTTACCCCGATAACTTCATCCGACTCTGGACAACCGGCAACTTCAGCCTGTACTTCCTCAACACGCTGATCGTCACGGTGTTTACGGTCCTGCTGGTGCTGATGATGACCAATATGTCCGGTTACGTACTGGGGCGGTACGAGTTCGCCGGCAAGCGCGTCGTTCGCGGGCTGTTTCTGGCGAGCATCTGCATCCCGCTGGTTTCAACCGTCATCCCGGTCTATCAGGTCATCCGCGGCATGGGACTGGTGGGCACGCGCTTCGGCTTGATCCTTTCCAGCGCCGGCGGCGGGCACGTGATTTTCCTGCTTCTGTTCTCCAGCTACTATCAGCAGATTCCCAACGATCTGGAAGAGGCGGCGATTCTGGACGGCTGCGGTTTCTGGCGGACGTATGTGAGCGTGATGCTTCCGGTCAGCAAACCCATCTGCACCACTGTGATCATCATGGAAAGCATATGGACTTGGAACTCGTTCCTTCTGCCCCTGGTGCTGACCATGAGCAATCCATCGTCCCGCACGCTTGCGGTCGGCCTGTATTCCTTCCGCGGCGAAAACGTGGTGGATTGGACGGGCATCGCGGCGGGCGGCGCCATTTCCGTGGTGCCCATCATTATTCTGTTCATCTTCATGCAGCGCTACTTCATCAACGGCGTCGCCGGCGCCGTGAAAGGATAAATGCATGCGCGTCGGGTTAATGACCAATATTCTTGTCCAGGAAGGCTTGAAGGATTTTTCCGCCCTGGCGGAGTGGGCGGAACAGAACGGTTTTGAAGATTTGGAAGTAGGCCCCACCATCCCGCTGGACCGAGCCGTGTACGAGAAAGTGATGGGCCGCGGCGGAATCAGGGTGTCCAGCCTGACGTACTGCCGCAATTTCTTAAGCACCGACGCCAGAGAAGCGACGCTGCACCGCGAGGAACTGCGAAAGCGCATCGTATTTGCGGGGGAGCTGGGCATCGAGAAGGTGGTAACCTCGACAGGCATCAACAAATCGCTGGAAGAGGGCGTGTACGACCGCGCGGACGCTATCCGACGCATACCCGCGCGTAGCCTGGACGAAGTGAGAGAGGTGTTTTTGCCCCTGGTGGAGCTGGCGGAAAAACACAAGGTAAAAATCGCCTTTGAGAACTGCCCCCTGATGGGCAACATCGCCATTTCGCCGGTCCTGTGGCGCAGGCTGTTTGAACTGCTGGACAGCCCGAACGCAGGCATCGCATACGATCCTTCCCATCTGGTGTGGGAGATGATCGACCCCTATGCGCCGGTCGCGGAGTTTGCCGGCCGCATCTTCCACGTGCACGCCAAAGATGCGCAGATTGACCGGACGAGGCTTGCGCAAACCGGCATCCTCACTGATTTCAGCTGGTGGAAATACCGCATTCCGGGCCGCGGGGAGCTGCATTGGAAGAGGCTGATCGGCGAACTGAGAAAAATCGGCTACGATGGCACCATCAGCCTCGAACACGAGGACGAAGACTATGCGGGCAGCTTAAGCAGGGTGAAGGAAGGCTTGCTACTGGGGCGGGCCTGTTTGGAAGCGGCACTCACGTCTCAGGGAAGCGCCTTGGAAAGGAAGGAATCGGAATGAACATCGGCTGTCATTGCGTTCTGTTCGGCCCCGCGATCGCCACGGACACCGACGGCGTTTTGGGAGCGCTGGCGGAGAGCGGCTGCAAGGGCGTAGAGCTGGGAGCGAGGTTCTTTGGCATCGATCGTCACGTCGAACTGAAGGAGGCACTGGAAAGGCACGGGCTGATGCTGGCGGGGCTGCATACCGCCGTGCCGCTGATTCAGTTGCTGGATCATCCGGAAGAAAGCCTGAAAACGATGGCGGCGGCGGCGAAGTCGCTTGAAGATATGCCGGTGAGGAATATCATCATGACCGGCAATGTCGAAAACAGGGATCAGATCATCCGGGAGGACGCCCGTCTTGCGGATGCCGGATCGGTGAAAGAACTGGCGGCAAAGGTGGACGAAATCGCCGCGCAGATAAAAGATGGTTACGGCGTACAGATCCATTACCACAATCACAGCTGGGAATTTCAAAACAACGGACTGATCTACCGCACCCTGCTTTCGGAAACGGAGCATCTGCTGTTTTGTCTGGACACAGGCTGGGCTGCCACAGCGGGGCAGGACCCCGTGGAACTGATACAGCAAAACCCCGGTCGCTTCCAATACCTTCACCTGCGTGATTATAACCGCGCGGCGGTTAAAGACGCAGCGGATTTCAAACAGATGCAGGAGCGCGCGTTTACGGAACTGGGCGAAGGCGATATGGGCTACCAGCGGCTGGCCGGCTGCGTTCGCAAGGCTGTGGGAGCCGGGGGCTGGGCCGTGATCGAGTACGAAAGAGGCGAGGTGAACGCCCTGCGCTATGTGAAGGCCGTCGCCTATCTGAAAGGCGTTCTGGCGGGCATCGGCTGAGGAGGCCGCGGCGCAAGCCGAAAGGGGATACGGGAAACCAAAGGCGCCGGGAAGTGGCCCGCGCCATGGGAAATATGACAAAGGAGACAAGGGTATGAAAAAGATCAAGGGGTTGACATCGGTTTGTCTGGTACTTGCGCTGCTGATAACGATGTTCGTGGGCGCGGGCGCGCTGGCTGACGACGAGATCGTATTGCGCGTAGTGGACTGGAGCGACAGTTCCGTGACGCAGCGTGCGGCTTTTCACGAAGCTTTTGAAAAGAATCATCCCGGTGTGAAGATCGAGTATACCTGCATGACGATCGACCAGTTCTCAAGCTCGGTCGTTTCCCTGATCTCCAGCGGGGACGCGCCCGACCTTTTTCCCGTGCCGATTGCGACCGGCATGACCCTGCAACAGGCCTATGACGACGGTTGGTTCCAAAGCCTGGACGATTATCTGACGGACGATTTCAAAGCCACGCTGGAAGACAACTGTTTTCAGGAAGGCATCACCCAGATTGATGGTTCGCTGTATACCATTCCTGAAAAAGGCGCGGACGCCAATACCCTGTTCTACTATAACAAGGACGTGCTCGACAAGGCCGGCGTAACCGAGCTGCCCAAGACGTACGATGACTTTATCGCCGTCTGCAAACAGGTTACGGACGCCGGAAAAGGCGAGTATTACGGGCTCATCGAGGGCGGCAATCAGGCCAACCGCCTGTCCGCTCTGCTTCTGACGCTGGCCGCCTACAATGGCAGCAAGGTCGCTGAGAACGCCAAAGTCGTTACCGACAACGGCGTTTGCACCTTCGACAACCAGCAGATGCTGGATGCGTTCGCAATGCTCAAGAAGGTTTTCGACGACGGCAGTCTGCACCCGGACACCATCAACATTTCCGCGCCCGAAGCGCGCGAACTGTTTGCGCAGGGCAAGGCTGCGTTCCTTTGCCAGGGCATGTGGTGCATCTCCACGTGGGCGAATACCTATCCGGACCTGAACTACGGCGTGATGGCGCCCCCGAAGGCTTCTGCGGACAGCGTTGGCGCCATTCAGGCGCCCGCGACCCAGCCCTGGATGGGTATCTACAGCGGCTCCAAGCATCCCGAACTGGCCGCCGAATACCTGATGGGCCTCTACGCCGATACGGACGATTATCACTTCCAGGCTGATTGCATCAAAATCGGCGAGCGCACCTCGGTTGTCAAAGGCCTGACCGAGAAGTACATGAACAGTGCGATTATGAGCGATTACTACACGATCGCCAAAGAAGCATCGGCGATCGTGCCCAGCATCACCGTTCGCGACAACGATTACTACAAATTCTACTCCGAAGTCGTCGGCATCACGCCGTCGCTGGCTTCCATCCTGCAAGGCGTATGGTCCAGCAGCATTACGGATTACGAGACCCCGCTGCATACCCTCGCGGCGGCTTCCACCGCCGAGTGGAAGCGTGCGTGCGAAGCGGCCGGCGTAAGCTACGACGGGCTCGAGTTCCCCAACTGGGTCGTGGGGACGTCCTATACCGCCGCAGATTACGCGGCCCTTCCCGCCCTGAACTGACACAACACCCGGGAGGCGGCCGCGCCCAGGGGCGGCCGCCTCCCTTCCCAGAAAGACGGAAGAACAGAGGCGCAAATGCTGACATATCAGAAGATCGTGTTTCCGGAGAAGGAAAGAGCGGAAGTCCGGAACGATACGATCGATGAAACCCGTATCCCGGAAGGGCATTATTTACTGAAAACCCTGTATTCGCTGGTCAGCGCAGGTACGGAAACAGCTTGCTACAGAGGCGTGGAGGCGTGGTTTCCTCTGCCCGGCACGCCCGGATACGCCTGCGTTGGCGAAGTGATCGCCAAGGCGGATGATGTGGACTGCGTTTCGGTTGGCGACACGGTGTTTTGCCGCGGAAAACACGCCGGTTTACAGCTGATGCCCAACGACAGCCTGCCGGTCAAGGTGCCGGCGGGGGTGGATATCCGCTATGTTCCCTTTACGCGCATGGCCGCCATATCGGTTTCTTCCCTGCGCGTGTCCGACATCGAACTGGGCGACGACGTGCTGGTGATCGGCCTGGGGCTGATCGGCAACTTCGCCTCACAGCTCGCAACGCTACAGGACGGCAACGTGCTGGCGATGGATCTTTCCGAAATGCGACTTGCGGCCGCCGCTGAATGCGACGTGGCGCATACCCTGCGTACCGTGCCGAATCAGGATATGACGCCGCAGATCAAAGAAGTTTTCAACGGCAGGATGCCTACCACCGTTATCGACGCCACGGGCGTACCCCGCGTGGCGGAGCAGGGCATGAATTACGTGCAAAAGGGCGGGCAGATGATCCTGCTGGGCAGCCCCCGCGGCGAATACGTCGGCAACGTAACCAACATTTTGCAGCACGTACACCAATTCCGCTATCAGATCGACCTGCTGGGCGCGCATGAGATGGTTGCGCCCCGCGCGATAACGCCCTACGTCAAGCATTCCGCCCAGCGCAACGAACGGATTTGCCTGGACCTGATCGCCCAGAACAGGCTGAAGATCGGCCCGCTTCTCACACGGGTGCTCAAGCCCGAACAGGCGGAGGAGGTTTACCGGGGCGTGCTGCGCGGGGATGAGACGTATTTCGGCGTGATCTATGATTGGACATAAGGATGGAGGTTCCTATGCAGAATAGGAGATTGCGCGTGACCATCGTGGGAACGGGCCAAAACGTGGGGATCTCCCGCGCCCACCTGATGGGGTACCGGTACTGCCCGGACGATGCGGAAGTCAGCGGCATTTTTGACGTGAACATGGCGGCGGCTCAGGCTTGGAAAAAAGAGTACGATCTTTCAAACGCCGTTTGTTACGGGAGCTTCGAGCAGGCGCTTGAGAACTCGGACGTCGTGAGCATCTGCACGCCGAACGATACGCACGTGGGAATGATCTGCCGGTGCCTGGAACATGACGTGAACGTGCTTTGCGAGAAACCGTTGAGCAATACCATGGACGAGTTGGAGAGAATCGCCGCTTTGCTGAAAACCACCAAGGCGAAGGGCATGATCAACCTGAACTACCGCCGCATCCCGGCGATGCGCTACCTTAGCCGGTTTGCGGCGGAGGGCGGCTTTGGCAAAATCTATCTCTACCGGCATACCATGGGCGGCAGCCGTTTTGCGAACGAGGCGCTGCCGATGGAGTGGCGGCTCCGAAAAAGTCAGTCCGGCTCGGGCGCGATCGGGGACTTTTGCAGTCACATGCTGGATATGGTAAACTTTATTCTTGGGGATCGCGGCGAGGGGATCACCAACCTGTCTACGCTCAAAGAGACGTTCATCAAAGAGCGGAAAGGGAGAACCGGCCCCGAAGCCGTGGAGAATGAGGATGCCGCCGTCCTGATCGGCACACTGCCCGGCGGCGGACTGCTCAGCTTCATGACCAGCCGGGTTGGCGCGATCGGCAACCGGCTGGAGATTATCGGTTCCAAAGCCATCGCCCGTTTCAACATGGAGGAGCCTGCCCGCGTATATCTGCAGAAACGGCAAACCGGAGGCGCGTTCCAGCCGGAAGAGGCGGTGGAAGTACCTACGGATAACCCGGATTGGCATACGTCCGTGCCGGCGGCCTTTGTGGCCTGCGCGGAAAACGTGCGCGAGTTCGTGCACGCCATCCGGGAGAATGCGCCCGTGCCGACCGATCTTGCGCAGGGGATGCGCATCCAGCGGGACATCGAGCAAATTCTGGCGGCGGACAGGCGGTAAGCGAAGGCGGCCCGGGTTGCAACGCACTTTGATTGAAGAGGAACGTTGTGTATGCAAAAGAAGGGTGTCAGTCTGCCGGAAGCGCGGCGGCAAAACAGGGTGCAGATCAAGGAACTGATCTATAAAAAAGGGCCGATTACGCGCACGGAGGTTGCCCGGCGGCTGGGCCTTACGCTGCCCACGATTACCACCAGCGCGCAGGAAATGCTGGCGGAGGGTTCGCTACTGGAACGGGAAAACGACGGGAAGGACGAACCTAACCCGCGCGGCGGCCGAAAGCCCCTGTATCTGGATGTAAACCCTTCCGCCGGGTATGTAATCGGGCTGGAACTCGGGCCGTATCGCACAACCCTGTGCCTGACGGATCTGCGCGGAAACACGATTCATAAGCGGCTATTCGCGCCCGTGTCCCGCGATTATGACGAGATGGTGGCGACGGTAACACGGCAAGTGAGCGATCTTCTGCAAAAGGAAGATGTGCCGCAGGATAAGTTTCTGGGCGTCGGCGTGAGCCTGCCCGGCTTTATCGAAAGCGAAAAGGGCGTCATCCGCAGCAGCATGCGCACGGGTTGGAACGGCAAGGCGCTGGGGCCGGATCTTCAAAAATCGCTCGGATGCCCGGTGCTGCTGGAAAACAATGTGCGCGTCCGTGCCATCGGGGTGGAGATGTTCTCCAGCGTACCGCGGCCGGACACCTTCGCATATTACTTCGTTTCCAAAGGCATCGCCTGCTCGTTGATGATCCAGAACGATATTTTCTCGGGGAAAACCGCAGGCGCCGGCGAAGTGGGCCATATGGTGGTGCAGCCCTACGGCCCCGTTTGTGAAACCTGCCACAACCGCGGCTGCCTGGAAGCGCTGGCGGGCGAAAACGCGATACTGCGCCAATGCGCCTCCGTGATGGAGAACGTAAGCGCGGAAACGCTGAAAAGCCTCTCCGACGATGAAGAGGACGCAAAACTCGAGTATCTTCTGAAGTTGCAGCGAGAGAACAACCCGCTGGTTTCGGCGGTGATGGATAACGTCGTTTTCCATTTGGGCCTCGCGCTGGCCAATATCATCAATTTCATCAGCCCGCGGCTGGTGCTGGTGGAAGGACACCTGATGCGAAACGAGCAGAACCGCGAACGCCTCCTGAAAGTGACTCACCAGAATCTGTTCGGGCTCAACGAGACCGAGGTGGACATCGAATTCATGCCTTTCGATCAATTCTCCGGCGCCAACGGCTCGGCGGCGTTAGTGGTCAAGAAGAAGTTCATTCATAATGCCTGAAGCGGCGGCACGGCTTAACGGACGCCGGAGACGAGAAAGGACGACGAAACGAATGGAGATCTATCAGGATCGCACGCAACCCGTAGCCCAACGTGTGGAAGACCTGCTTTCGAAAATGACGCTGGAGGAGAAGGCCGCGCAGCTTTGCGGCAATCTGCCCGCTTCCTTCGTGGTCAACAGCGAGGCGCAGCTTTCGATGCTGCGGGAGAAATTCCCGCACGGGCACGGCCGTTTCACACAGTATTCGTTAGTGGGCCTTGCGCACCCGGAGAGGATCGCCAGAATTTCCAACCAGGTACAGCGCTATTTTGTGGAGGAAACCCGGCTGGGGATTCCCGTGGCGCTGCAAAGCGAGAACCTGAGCGGTTATCCCGCCGCGGGCGGCACGCTTTTCCCGGCGATGATCAACCTGGCTTCCACCTGGGAACCGGCGCTGGCCGGGAGAATCGCTGCCGTGATCGGGCAGGAGAGCCGCTCGGTGGGCATCAACTCCGCCATGAGCCCCGTCATCGACGTGGCGCGCGACCCGCGCTGGGGCCGCATGTACGAGACTTTCGGGGAAGATCCCTATCTCGTCAGCCAGATGGGCATACGCTACATCCAGGGGATGCAGGGAGACAAACAGAGCGGCGTAGCCTGCATAGCCAAGCATTTTCTTGGGTATTCGGAAACGCAGGGGGGCCTGAACACGGCCGTCTCCCGCATAACCGACCGTGAGCTGTACGAGGTGTTCGCCACGCCTTTCGAAGCGGCGGCAAAGGAAGCCGACGTAAGCGGCATGATGGCCTCGTACTCCGAAATCGACGGAATGCCGGTAGCCATGAACCCCCAAATCGCCCGCACGCTGCTGCGCAAAACCATGGGTTACCGCGGCATGCTCACTTCGGACGGGGCGGGCGTGCTCAAGCTGTTCACCTATTTCCGCCTGACGAAGGATTATCCGCAGGCGGGGCTGTTGGCGAAACTGGCCGGACTGGATACCGAAATTCCCGTGGGCGATTCGTTTAAGCAACTGCCGGAGTTTGTGCGGCAGGGCAAAATCGACGAAGCCATACTGGATGAGTCGGTTCGGCGCGTGCTGACGATCAAGTTCGAATACGGCCTGTTCGATCATCCCTACGTGGACGAGGGCAAGGTTGCGGTTTCCATGGCGAATGAAGAGAAATGGAAGCTTTCGGATGAGGCGGCGGCAAAGTCGATCACCCTGTTACAAAACAACGGGATCCTGCCGCTTGCCGGGGGTCTGAAGCTCGCGGTAGTGGGCCCGCATGCCGACAGCTTGCGTTACCCTGTGAGCGGCTATACCTTTCCCGCATACATCGAAATGCTTGCGGCGGGCGCGATGGGTAGCGAAGCGGTGACCATCGGCGGGCTCGCCGATGAGGATCGCAAGGTAAAACAGGAGGGGAAGGCACCGGAAGGCGCTTTCGCTTCCATGGCGAAGCTGTTCAGCGCCGAAGACCGAGGCGTTTTCCACGACGTGAACGCATTGCTGCGCCGCATGGGAAGCAAGAGCCTTGCGGAAGCGCTGGGCGAACGGTTTGAGGTCGTTTATGCGCAGGGGTGCGACATCGTCGATCCGGACCCCAGCGGGATTGCCCGGGCGGTTATCGCCGCGGAGAAGAGCGACGTGGTCGTCATGGCTGCCGGCGGCAACTGTGGGTGGGTCAACGTGACGGGCGGGGAAGGCAAGGATCGCTGCCGCCTGGACCTGCCGGGCGCGCAGCAAGAGCTGCTGGAAGCGGTTTGCGCCACAGGCAAGCCGGTGGTGCTGGTGCTCTATGGACCGGGATACTTCTCGCTCCCGTGGGCGAAAGAGCACGCCGCCGCCGTGATACAGGCCTGGATGCCGGGCGTGAACGCGGGTCGCGTGCTGGCGGACGTGCTGGACGGCACCGTCAACCCCGGCGGCAAGCTGCCGGTGACCGTCGCACGCAGCGTTGGGCAGGTGCCCGTGAACTACAACCATCGTACGGGCAGCGGATACTCGACCGCCACAGACAGCGCGAATGCCGCCATCTTCAGCGGCGGCTACGTGGATGAGGACAGCCGGCCCCTGTACCCCTTCGGGTATGGACTGAGCTACACTGCTTTCACCCTCTCGGACTTTGCGGTGGAAAGTGAAACGGTGCCTACGGACGGCGTGATTCGCGTCCGCATCAAGGTGCGAAACGCCGGCGCGGTGCCGGGCGACGAAGTGGTGCAGATGTACACGCATTTCAGCGACGCGCACGTGATACGGCCCGTGAAACAGCTGGCGGGTTTCCTTCGCGTTTCGTTGCAGCCCGGAGAAGAAAAGACGGTGCGCTTCACGCTGGATACCGCGCAACTTGGCTATTATAACGAAACCATGGATTTCGTGGTGGAGCCGGGCCGCATGGAAGCGATGGTGGGCACCAGCGCGGACGATATCGAGTATACCACACGCATCTTGCTGACGGGCAAACCCCGCAGCGTGATGGGCAAACGGAAATATACCTGCCGGGCTGAATGCCTGTGAGGATTTCATCTGCCGGCGTACCCGGCTGTCAAGGAGCACCCATGAGTAAAAATATGCTGATTCTCCATGGCGGCGGGCCGACCGCGGTGATCAACGCGTCGCTTTACGGCGCTTACCGGGAAGCAGAGCGGGATGAACGCGTGGGGAAGATCTACGGAGCCATCGGCGGCACGAGCGGCCTGCTGCGGGAATGCCTCATGGATCTGCGCACAATCGACGAAAGGCAGATGGAGCTGCTTCCCGCCACGCCCGGCAGCGCGATCGGCACTTCCCGCGATGCGCTGGAGAGCGGAGAATACCGGCGCATGGCCGAAGTGATCGGCAGTTACGGAATCGACTGGTTACTATGCAACGGCGGCAACGGAACCATGGAAATGTGCGGCAAACTTCACGAGGCTTGCGAGGCGCTCGGGCTGAGCGTAAACGTGATTGGGATTCCCAAGACCATGGACAACGACCTGGCGGTGACCGATCATTGCCCGGGGTATGGCAGCGCGGCCCGCTATATCGCCCAGAGCGTGCGAGAAGTATGCCTGGACGTGAAAAGCATGCCCATCCATGTCGTGGTGGTGGAAGTCTCCGGCCGCAACGCCGGATGGGTCGCGGCTGCGAGCGCGCTAGCGGGGGACGGAGGGCAGCAGGGCCCCGACCTGATCTATCTGCCGGAGCGTCCCTTTCTCGAGAGGGAGTTTTTGCGGGATGTATCGGCGATGATCGAGCAAAAAAAGGGCGTCGTCGTCGTAGCCAGCGAGGGCTTGGTCGGGCCGGACGGCAAACCTGTGGTACCGCCCGTCTTCAAGGCGGGTCGTTCCGTTTATTACGGGGATGTGAGCGCCCACCTGGCCAACCTCGTCATCCGGAAGCTGCATTACAAGGCGCGGGGTGAGAAGCCCGGGCTGCTTGGGCGCGCGTCAGTCGCTCTGCAGAGCCCCGTGGATCGGGAGGAGGCCCGGCTGGCGGGAGAAACGGCCTGCCGTGCGGCACTCGCCGGGGAAAGCGGGAAAATGGTCGCCTTCCGTCGCCTGTCCACGGAGCCATACCGCGTGGAACCCTTTTTGGCGGACATTCGGGATGTGATGCTCACCGAGCGGAAAATGCCCGATGTGTTCATCAACGAACACGGAAACGGCGTTACCGAGGAATTTCTTGACTGGTGCCGGCCGCTGATCGGCCCTCCGCTGCCGGAGATGGCTTCGTTCCGGGCAGCGCCCATCCCCCCGGCGGATCAGAAACGAGGAGAGAGAACGATATGCTGATTCCCTTACGACCTGTGTTGGAAGCGACCGCGAAATACGGCTACGCGCAGGGAGCATTCAACGTCAATGCCGTTGCGCAGGCGAAGGCCGTCATCGAGGCGCACGAGCAGTTCCGCAGCGCCGCGATTTTGCAGGGCGCCGACTTGGCCAATGGCTTTATGGGCGGCCGCACGGACTTTCAAAACGCGACGGTGGAAGATAAGATCAAAGGCGCGAAGAACATCGGCGACGCCGTGAAGCAGTACGGCGATCACAGCCTGGTGCCCGTAGTGCTCCACCTGGATCACGGCCGGGATATGGAAAGCGTTCAGGCGGCGATCGCGGGCGGGTATACCAGCGTGATGATCGACGGTTCCTCCCTGCCGTTTCAGGACAATGTGGCACTGACCCGCGAGGTGGTCCGATATGCCCACGCTCGCGGCGTCACCGTGGAGGGGGAGTTGGGCGTGCTGGCCGGTGTGGAAGATCACATCTTCAGCGATACCTCCACATATACCAATCCAATGGATGCGGTGGCGTTTTTCAAACAGACGGGCGTGGATTGCCTTGCGATCAGCTACGGCACCATGCACGGCGCCAACAAGGGCAGGGATGTGAAGCTCCGGTTGCAAATCGCCGTCGCCATTAAGGAATGCCTGATGCACGAGCGCATTTTCGGGGTGCTGGTCAGCCACGGTTCCTCTACGGTGCCCAAGTACATTGTGGATGAGATCAACCGTCTTGGCGGCAACATTCAAAGCGCATGCGGCATCGCGCTGGAACAGCTGAAAGCCGCCATTCCCTGCGGCATTGGGAAGATCAACGTAGATACGGATATCCGCCTTGCCGTAACCCGCAACCTGCGGGAGCTTTTCGCGGCGCGGCCGGAGCTGCGGCAAAGCCCTTCCGTAGGCGCAATCCACACGCTGCTGGAAGCGAAGAAGGAGCAGTTCGACCCGCGGGTGTTCCTGCCGCCGATCATGGACACGGTGATGTACGGCAGCGTGACGGACGCGGATGTAGCGCAGGTGTGCGACTGCATCGAAAAGGGCGTTCGTGAGGTTGTGGGCACGCTGATCGTGGAGTTCGGCAGCGTTGGCAAAGCGCCGCTGGTGGAAAGGACGACGCTGGACGAAATGGCTGAGCGGTACCGCAAGGCTGGAATGTAATAACCGGGGGAGGCTTGCCAGGATGAAACACATCTTCCTGAATCTGAAAAGGTTTGACATATCTCCCGAAAACGGCGGGGTAAACCGCATCGCGCCCATGACGGACTGGGGCGCGGCCATTGTGCGCGGCACGCAGAAAACGCTCGCGACCTACGATCCGGGGTTGGCGGAGTTTGTGATGTACCTGCCGGAGGCTCACCTGCTGGGCGCGGCGAGCGCTCTGGATGAAACCGGCGCGGTGCGGCTGGGCTGTCAGGGCGTGTACCGGGATGATACCTCCGTGGGCGGCAATTTCGGAGCCTTCACCACAAGCCGCACCGCCAACGCGGCCAAGGAGCTGGGCTGCAAGAGCGCGCTCATCGGCCATTGCGAGGAGCGCGCGGACAAGGCGGGCGTGCTGGCGGAGGCGGGGGTAGCCGACCCGGACGCGGTGAGCCGCCTGCTGAACCGGGAAGTGCTCGCAGCACAGAAAGCCGGGCTATCGGTGCTGTTTTGCATCGGCGAAAAAGCGCAGGAGCAGGCGGAATGGGAGAACGTGCTCGGGCACCAGCTGGATATCGGCCTGAAGGATGCGGTTCCGGGCCGGACGGTCATCGCTTATGAACCCGTATGGAGCATCGGCCCGGGCAAAACACCCGCGGACCGCGAGTACATCACAAAAGTCGCGCGGTTTGTCAAGGCGCGTACCGGGGACATGGACGTGGTATACGGTGGCGGTCTGAAGGCCGAAAACGCCGCGATGATCGCCTCCATCCCGGAGGTGGACGGCGGGCTGATCGCGCTGACGCGGTTTTCCGGCGTGATCGGGTTTTATCCGAACGAGTACCTGGAGATCATCCGCCTGTATCTGGCGGCGGCGTGAACAGGTCCGGCGATTGTCAATATCCCCGAAAAGGATGGTAAGCGTAATGCTGACACTGAACTATCACGACATGAGAAGGATTGCGACTCCGGCTGAATGGGAGCAGGAAATCCAACGCCGTGCTCCGCTGGCCGGACTGCTGAAGAACGGAGAACCGCGCCACGCCGACAACCTGGGCTGGCTGGATCCGGACGAATGCGCCGGCGAAAAACAGCTTGCGCAGATCGAAACGCTGGCGGGGACGATTCGCAAAGAGGCGGATGTTTTCGTGGTCGTCGGCATCGGAGGCTCCAACAACGCGGCCCGCGCGGCGATTTCGGCGCTGCAAAGGCCGGGAGAGCCCGAAATCGTCTATATGGGCAATACGCTGTCCCCCCATGCGCTTGTCAAAGCGCTGGAGCGTCTGGAAGGCAAATCGGTCTACATCGACTGCATTGCAAAGAATTTCGAAACGCTGGAGCCGGGCGCGTCGTTCCGCGTACTGCGCAAATGGCTGAAACTGCGATACGGTGAGGACGCCGATCGCCGCATCGTGGTCACGGGTACCAAGGGCAGCCCGCTGGATGAACTGGCGCAACGGCACGGCTGGCATTTTGTAGCCTTTCCCGAGACCGTCGGCGGCCGTTACAGCGGGTTAACGGCGGTGGGGCTGTTACCCATGGCAGTCGCCGGACTGGATATTCGCGCGATGGTGGCGGGAGCCCGGGAGACCCGTAAGTGGCTGCTGGCCGCCGAACCGGAGGAAAACCTTGCCTTACGCTATGCCTGCCTTCGTAATCTGCTGTACCGGAAGGGCTACAGGGTGGAAATGCTGTCCGCCTTCGAACCGCAGTTTCAAGGCTTCTTTCGCTGGTGGCGGCAGCTTTTTGCCGAAAGCGAGGGCAAGGACAGCAAGGGAATCTTCCCCGTGGCCGCCGAAAACTCGGAGGATCTGCATTCCATCGGCCAGTATGTGCAGGACGGAGAACCGATCATTTTTGAAACGTTTCTGGATGCACAGACTCCCAACGCCCTGCTCTCGCCCGAGCCGGACGGCGTGCTCGACGGTTTTGATTACCTCAACGGCAAGGATTTCTGGGCCGTCAACAAGATTGCCTTCATGGCGACGCGCGAGGCGCACAGCCGGAAGTTGCCCTGCATCACGCTGGGCATCGAGGCGCTGAACGAAAGAACCTTTGGCGCGCTTTTCTATTTTTATCCGTGCGTCTGTTACCTCTCCGGCACGATTTTGGGCATCAACCCCTTCGACCAGCCCGGTGTGGAGGCTTATAAAGGATACATGTTCGAGGCGCTTGGCAAATAGCCTGTGCGGCATGCGCAACCCAATACCCTGCGAAAGCGAGTGAACGGAATGAAGCTGGAATTTGAATACGGGCCGGGGATGATGAGCGCGAACCTGCCGGACACGACAGATGTGTTTATCCCGGGAACGACGGTGCCGGATCCGCCCTGCCTGCCGCAGGACTGGGACAGCCTGTATAACGAGACGCTTGCATCCATCCGGCATCCCATCGGCATGCCGCCGCTTTTGGAACTGGCGCGCAAAGGAAGCCGCGTGGTGTTTATCATTCCGGATATCGTCAAGGGCGGCAACCAGCCCACCAGCCACCGCCGCGTAGCCATCCGCGCGTGCCTGAACGAGCTATACGGCGCGGGCGTGGAAAAGAAAGACATACTGCTGCTGTTCTCCAACGGCCTGCACCCCCGTACTTCGGCCGGGGAGCAGCGCATCATCCTGGGTGACGAACTGTGCGACGAGTTCGCCGGGCAGATCACCAGCCACGACTCCGAGGATGAAGGGTATCTGGTCGATTTGGGGCACACCGACCATGGCGACCATGTGCTGATGAACAGGCTGGTCTACGAGGCGGACGTCGCCATCCTCATCGGCCACACGCAGGGCAACCCCTACGGCGGCTATTCCGGCGGCTACAAGCATTGTGCCACGGGCATCTCCCACTGGCGCAGCATATCGGCCCACCACGTGCCGGTCGTCATGCACCGGCGGGATTTCGTGCCCGTGTCCACCCACAGCGAGATGCGCAGCAAGTTCGACCAGCAGGGCATGTTCATGGAAGAGAAGATGGGCAAGAAGTTCTTCTGCTGCGACGCCGTGCTGGATACCTATTCCCGCCAGATCGCCGTTTACTCCGGCTGGGCGAGGGACATGCAGCCGGTCAGTTGGGAACTGGCGGACCGACGCACCTACGTGCATTGGGCCGAGAAGAAATACGACGTGGTCGTGTTCGGCATGCCGACCAATTTCCACTACGGCGACGGCATGGGCACCAACCCCATTCAGATGATGCAGGCGCTTTCCGCGCAGGTGATCCGGCATAAGCGGATCATGTCCGACCACTGCGTTTATATCGTTTCCAGCGTCTGCGACGGGTATTTCCACGACGAGCGCTGGCCCTACGCGCGCGAGCTGTACGAGATGTTCCAGCACGATTATATGCAAACGCTGCCGGATATGAACCGGTACGGGGAATACTTCGCCACCAACGCGGACTATATCAGGAAGTATCGCTTCGCCAACGCTTTCCACCCCTTTCACGGCTTCTCCATGATGAGCTGCGGCCACATCGCGGAGATGAACACCAGCGCCATCTACATCGTAGGCGCGCGGGAGCCGGGCATTGCGCGCGGCATGGGCCTTAAAACCCGCGCCACCTTTGAGGAGGCGTTGGCCGACGCGCAGAAGAAATTCGTGGGCGACAGACCTAACATTCTCGCCCTGCCGCTGACGTTCAAAACGGCGGCCGTTCACCTGTGCATGAAGAACCCGGCGGAGGACACCGCTCCCGCGGAGACGGGCAACCATCCCTGCTGCGGCTGAGGCTTGCCGATCCCGCCCGCGGCTTTCCGGGCAGGGTTCCTGGTACACGCCTGACGCCGCGGTGCGGGAAAGAGAGATGCGAATGGAAAAAGAGCAAACAAAGAAACCTTACCTGAAGCTGTTTTTATCTACCCTCGCCCTGAGCGCCTTCACCTTTGGAGGCGGATTCGTGATCGCGTCGCTGATGAAGAAGAAATTCGTGGACGAGCTGCACTGGATTGACGAGGAGGACATGCTCAACCTGATCGCCATCGCGCAGGCGTCGCCGGGGGCGATCGCCGTGAACGCGTCGATTCTGGTCGGGTACCGCATCGCGGGTTTCCCGGGGGCGCTGGTGTCCATCCTGGGCACGATTCTGCCGCCGCTGGTCATCCTGAGCGTGATTTCGCTGTTTTATGAAGCGTTCAAAAGCAACGAATACGTAGCGGCCGCGCTGCAGGGGATGCAGGCGGGCGTTGCGGCCATCATCTGCGACGTGGTGCTGTCGCTGGGAAGCAACGTGCTGAAAACCAAGGACGTTCTGGCAATCCTGATCATGCCGGTCGCCTTCTGCGCCGTGTTCTTCTGGAAGGTTAACGTGGTGTACGTCATTTTGGGCAGCGCCGCGCTCGGTATCTGCCGGGGCCTGTTACGGCGGAAGGAGGGGAAGGCGTGAGCCTGCTTGCGCAGCTGTTCTTCAGTTTCTTCAACATCGGGCTTTTCAGCGTCGGAGGCGGCTACGCGGCCATCCCGCTTATCCAGCAGCAGGCGGTGGTTTTGCGCCACTGGCTGACGCTGACGGATTTCACCGACCTGATTACCATCGCGGAGATGACGCCGGGACCCATCGTGGTCAATTCCGCGACGTTTGTGGGCATCCGAATGGCGGGCATCCCCGGCGCGGTGATCGCCACGGTTGGGTGCATCCTGCCGTCGTGCGTCATCGTGTCCACGCTGGCGTATCTCTACTATAAATACAAAACCCTGCGGCTGATGCAGGAAACGCTCGGTTGCCTGCGGCCGACGGTGGTGGCGCTGATCGCTTCGGCGGGGCTTTCCATCCTGACGTTGGTGCTGTTCGGCGAGGAAGCCGCGTCGCTGGGCGCGGTTCGGTGGGCGGGGGTGGCGTTGTTTGCCTCGGCGCTGTTCGTGCTGCGCAGATGGAAGCCCAACCCGATCGTGATCATGCTGCTGTGCGGTATGGCAGGCGTACTCCTGCACGTGTTGGATACGGGGCTCATGTAAACGGCAAACGCCTGCTTTCGGAAAAGACGCCGCAAGAGCGTTTCGGCGCAAGATTCTTGCAGCATGAAACGTGCCTGCCGCATCGGGTTTGCGGACGGGCTGCACAGGCTTGGCCGCTCTGCGGCGCGGGACAAACAGTGGCCGCCGCCTTGCCTGGGAGCGGCGGGCGTTGGGAGATCGACGGGGAGCAGAAGAAGACGGCGGATGCTTTCGATGGGGAGGAAAGCTGCGGGCGGGTGATGCGGATGGCGGCGTTCTTCTTGGGTGAGCCGCCGGAACGGGGCATGCCGATGGGACGGCGGGGAGAGATGCAGACATGCACGACAGGATCGAACGGTTTGGGCTCCCAGAAAGGGTTATTGCCGTTGAGTACAGAATACTCTGTTGTCCAATGCCGCTTGTTTGGGGACGGGCCGCTTTCTGTGCTGTTGCCGATGGAGAATGATTACGCCGGCAAGAAGCGGAATGGGCTCCGCCGTCAGCAACGACCGGCATACCTGCATTCGGCCGTCTGCGAAGGACGTTCCCAACACCGTCGCCGCCGCCCGGCATGAAAAGAACGAGGAGTTCTTTGTGTGGCTGTTCACCGATCAGCAGAGGATGCGGCAGGCGTGCATGCGGTGGGCGGGGTGCTGTACCAAAGGCTGAAAGGGAATCGATGAACCGCCGTAAAATCACCTCTGTGCCCGGGGCTGCTTGACGACGGTTGATTTCGGGGAGCAGATGGCAGGTCAATCCCAACAAACGATGAAAACGGAGGCGGGTTTATGAAAACCAGGAAACTTCTGATCTTGGGACTGATGCTCGGTCTGATGCTGCTGATGCTCACCGCTTGCGCGCCCGGCGATGGCACCAACTCTGCGGAGAATCCGGCAGGGTTCTTCTCCGGCGTGTGGCATGGCTGGATCGCGCCCATCACGCTGGTGATCTCGCTGTTCAACAGTCGCATCAATATCTATGAGGTATACAACGTAGGCTTCTGGTATGATTTCGGGTTCTATATGGCAATCATCAGCGGCTTTGGAGGGCTGGCGCTTTCCCGGAGAAGGCACAGGAGCAGCGACCGACACGAATGAACCCTCTGATACGGGGAGACCATGGAGCAAACCTGACTTCAGGACGATTCGGATGATGATTCGGCCGATCGTTTATCGCGACATCTGCATAGCGCATGGCCTGACGCCTTCGAAACCCGCATCAGGTGAAGATTGCGGTCTCATCAGCATGCTTGCGGGAGGCACAGGTGTTTTGCTTCCTTCTCACATAAACGGATGCCATGGGAAGGCGGCGCAGCATCACATCAATGCATGGGAGGCTACAATGAAATACGCCCTATGCAATCAAGCACTGGTTAGCCTGCTGTTTTCTTGTATGTTTGCCGGGGCGTGGCTGATGCTGCAGCACTTGAGACGCACCCTGATGGCAACCCGGATGCCATGCTCGTGATGATTGAGTTTTTCAAGAAAACAGCCCGCCCGCGTGGGTGATACTCTTTTTCGTTTGTTTTAGCTTTGCGGGGCCTTCGTATCATCTCGTCAAAATGAAAGGCTATCACCCTGTGCCTTTATTTTGCTTTCTTTTTCTTTCACAATCACTGGCTTGATACATGCAGGGGATGAACAATGAGGCGTTCTTGCTAGAATGCTCGTGACAAGGGCACATGTCAAATAAATCTTTACCGAAAGCATGAGACGGATCGATTTTTGCAAATTCATTCCCATTTTTATCAAAGCAAGCCCGTTATCCTTGTCCTGTCAGATGAAGGTGATCCCCTCGCCGGGGGTCGCCTTCTCAATCTTCTTCAAAGGGCTTGGTCCCGCGCGCTTCGCGTGCCGTTACGTAACAATGATCAATTAATGAAAGGACCCTCGAGTTCATCGCTTATGCCCCGTTCATGCTGGGCGTCACGCTGTGGCTTACCGGCCGCGCCGCCAACAACGGGGCCGCTTTCAATGCTTCGTTTAAACGCATCCCGCTTAGTGAGCACTTCGGCCTGCGTGATGCCGTAAAACCATTGGTTCTTATACCGGCAGGCGTAACGGCCGTCCGGACGCCTTTTCAGGGATAATCTGGGTATTGAAAACACCTGCTTTCTGTCGAGATGGGGCACATCAGTCCTATTATATGCAAACAAACGACCTGTGCTTTGTCAGATTTCGATGTTCCGGAAATCGCACCTGATGCTGAAATCCTTGACGATAGCCACCAGGAACAACGCTTGAAGAAGTTTATGCTTGGCTTATTGGGAGAAGAAGGGAAAAATGGAGAGATGGCGTAATGATTACAATGAGTACCGTCCGCACGGCGCACGAATATACCTTCCGCCGGCCGAAATTATCAGGAATCATGCGGCTTATGGGCCATAATCAGCATTTCTCAACTGACCTTCTGGCACAACAATCGGGGGTTGACAATGCTATGAATGAAACGCACGATTCAAAACAGACACCCGAAGTGTTATCACCTTACATAATTGGAATTGATCTTGGCACAACCAAATGTTGTGCCGCTGTTTATCAAAATGGCCGGGGTATCATGATCCCGGGCGCCGAGGGTAGGTTTTTCACACCCTCCGTTGTCACATTTTCTGATGCGGGCGAACGTACAATCGGTTTTCGGGCAAAGCAGCAGGCTATTCTATATCCCGATCAGACGTTCAGCCCAAGTTACTGTGAGATGGGTAATCAAAAAGGGCTGTCAATCAGGGGGACAACGTATCGGACGCAGGAAATTACAGCGATGATCCTTCGAAAAATCAAATCGGACGCAGAACGGTTTTTTGGCAATGGGACCGTGACGAAGGCGGTTGTTGCGGTGCCTCCCTTAATCAATAGCCGTCAGCGTCAGTCGGTACAGGATGCCTGCACGATAGCGGGTCTGGAATGCTTGCGGTTGATCAGTTCAACCTTGGCCACCGCGCTGGCTTATGATCTAGATAAGGAAGGCACACAGAAGATACTCGTGTACGATCTGGGCGGCGGTACGTTCGACGTCAGCCTTTTGGAAATCGGTGACGGCGTGTTTGAAGTGCTGGCCACCAACGGCAACAACCGACTGGGCGGCAACGATTTTAACGACCGCATTGTGGACTGGGTTGCAGGTTGCTTCAGGAAAGAAAGCGGCATCGATCTGAAACAGGATCGTGCGGCCATTCAGCGCCTCAAGGAAGCGGCGGAGAACGCCAAGATTGACCTTTCTAACGCAATGTGCGCCAATATCAACCTGCCCTTTATCACGCGCGATCGGAACGGCCCCAAGCACCTTGACATGACGCTTACCCGCGATAAATTCGATGCACTGACCGCTGATCTGTTGCAATCAATAGTCAACACCGCGAATGGAGCCCTCAGAGATGCCGGGCTTACCGTCGGGCAACTCGATAAAGTGATCCTGGCGGGTGGCTCAAGCCGTATCCCTGCGGTGCAAACGGCCCTCCGGAAGATCACAAAGCAGGTGCCCTTCAAGGGCATCAACCCGGACGAGTGCGTCGCGATCGGAGCTGCGATTCAGTGCGGCATTTTCGGCGGCGAAGTGAAGGATGTTCTGCTTTTAGATGCCACCGCGCTTTCCTTGGGGCTGGAAACCGAAGGTCATACCTTCACCCGCTTGATTGAGCGCAACACAACCATCCCAACCATGAAGTCGCAGGTGTTCTCTACCTCCACAGACGGTCAGACCGCTATTGATATTCACATATTGCAGGGTGAAAGCCCGAAGGCTCAGGACAACATGAGCCTCGGCCGTTTCCGAATGTCCGGGATTGCCAGTGCGCCGCGCGGTGTGCCTCAAATCGAGATCACCCTTTACATGGATCGCAACGGCATCGTTAGTTTGTCCGCCAAGGACAAGGGCAGCGGTAAATCAATGAACGTAATCATTACCGATCCATTTAAACTCAGCCAGAGCGAAATCCAGCAGGCGATTGACAAAGAGCGTAAATACGCAGCGGAAGCCGAAAGGCAAAATAATGAGAAGTTGAAAAAATCTGCAGAAAATCCCTCCGGTAAGAGCGCTATGAGTGAAGAAGCTGAAGACAATTTGGCAATCCGTGAGGAGATGCTTGGTAAGGAGGACAAGACGGAGCGAAGCGTCTCTGCCGATGAACACGCGGACGTAGTTCGAATGCTGGAACGGATGGTATCGGAGGAATCCGATACTTCCGGTTTTAATCTGGAAAAGCTGCAGGAGTCGTTGACTGTAGTCGAACGACATGCTCAAATGGTGATGCGAATGGGTGCTACTATCATGCCCGGCCTCTGCTACGCGCTAAGTCATTCTGACCCTGGCGTCAGAAGAAAGAGTTGCTGGGCATTGCAGATATTAGGTTCAAGCAGTGGGTTGCCCGATAAAGCGATCTCTTTCATTGCGAAACTTATCACAGATACCAATGAAAGGGTGCGCGAACAAGCCTTGCATTCGTTGGGAGTCCTTACCTCCAGTGTAAAACTAACCGCAGCGGTTCCGGATCTTATTACCGCATTGAAAAGCGAGGATAGACGGGTTCGTAAGGCAGCAGCTGAGGTTCTGGGAAAGTTAGGGACAGATGCTGCTTTAGCACTTGACCCCCTTCGCTTGATGTTTGACGACCCTGACATAGATGCTTCGGAAGCTGCAAAGACAGCCGTCGCTAAACTCGGTGGAAAAATTGAGGTTATAACCACCGGATCTTCGGCAGAGATGGAGAGGCTGGCTCGTCAGACAACATCATCCGAGGACAGTGTCAAGAAGAATGCTTGGACGGATCTGGAGAGGCTGACGAACAAGGAGGCCGCCCTCGATCCATTGATGAAGACCTTCCGAGGAAGCGGAGGAAAGGCCGTCGGCAAGAATTTACCGATATTTCTCGGGAAGGTGGGAACTGAAGCCTGCCTGGCGCCTTTGCTGGAGATACTCGAATATGCCCGCTGTTCTACCGACGAATGGGAGCAAGAGTATTTAGTCGGTTCGGCGTGCTTAGGTCTTCTCAATCTGAAAAAAGGAGTCTCAGCGCTAAGGTGTGCGGTGCCTCCGGAATTGCTACGATTCATTCTGATGCATGGGCTGATGTCGGCTGGTGACCATGAACGGCTCGTCGTCATTGAGACACTTACGAAAGACGAACGCAGAATAATTACTGCCGATGTGATTTCATTTTTCCGCTCAGCAAAAGAAAAAGACAAGAGTTTATGGAAGGTATCAGGCACACTGAAGGCATTTGGAGCTGACGCGATCGAAGCGCTGCTGGAGGTATTTAGGAGCGTCAAGCCAAGCAATATCCAACCGGATGGTTCCGTTTCGCACGATGACAAAGGCGAAGACGGCGCACCGGCCTCTGCTTTGGTGCAAATCCCCGTGGGGATTGAAAGGCTTCGGGTTCTCTGTTCTGCTGAAGAATACGAGAAGATCTTGATTCGGGCACACAATTACGGCGATGCCGTGAATCCCGCAGTTAACAGAGCGCTTGGCGAAATCGCCACGCCAAAGGCAATAGGACGCTTGTTGACCGTGCTCTGGCAAGATCATTGGGGTGAAGAGATTCGTAAACCGGCAAGGGAAGCGCTGATCAAAGCCGGAAAGAAGGCTCATGAACAGCTTCTCTACGCGCTCGAAATCAAGGCGCCAGCAAACCGCAAGCTTCAAACAGGTTTTAGAAGGCAAGTCCTTGCTGTGCTTAGTGAGACGGGAGACGAAGAGTGTGTTCCGGCAATCAAAACTGTTTTTACGTCAGACCCTTTGGTTACCGAAGATGCCCAAGCCGCCCTTGAGGCTATTGGAAAGCGTTGTGGTGGTATAGCTTTGGCAGAGGTTATCGTTCCCCGGTCATTGCCCATCAAGAAAATTGCCATGACCGGTGACCCATACGTGGATAATTGCTTCCAGATCGATTTCGATGAGTTTTATGAGGAACGTGATTGGTTCAATATACCTGAGGCAAAAGCAATTGCGGACGCGGGGAATGCCGGGTTGATTGGCGAGGCGTTGCGCTTAGCTGCGGATTTTCGGCAAGAATACCCTGATTTCTACTTCTGTTACTACTGGTTTGCGATATTGTACCGGAAGCAAAAGCGCTATGACGACGCACGCAAATCCTTGATGGAAGGTTTGCATTTTGCCAAGAGTAAGGAGAGTTTATGCGCAAAAATGGGGGATGTGGAATGGGAGGTGCATGACTTGCACGAGGCTGTGAAATGGTGGATAAAGAGCATCGTCGTACAATTAGGGTCGCAGTATGCCACGGATGATGATGCCTTCCTGTATCTGTCTTATGTTGCCGAAACCCTTGGAATGATAGGCGTCTGCTTGAAACTTCGATCTTGGGTGGACAGGTTGCGCTTCGGGCAAATCCGTCTGAATGCGCAGTCCGCCAATGATATTTATTTGGCGACTAGCCGCCAAGAAACCTCAGCCATGCGGTTAGCGATTGAACTCCTTGATATATACTACCTTAATGAGCAAAAGGAGTGATATACTGGTAATTTGCCCAGATTTGCAGTGCAATCAGCAAGTTTGGTTAGTGCAAGGGTGTGGTAGATTGCCCAATAGCTTTTCCAATATAGAAAATGGGGTCGGGGGTGCGGACGAAAAGTTGGACAAAGCGAGCTCCGAAAGGAGTGGCTTAACATGTACACGCATCAGCAGAAAGTGATCGCACTAAAGAAGTATGATGAGACAAAATCGGTAACCGCAACGGTTCAGGCACTCGG
>JAAYUF010000025.1 GCA_012517815.1 Clostridiales bacterium | reverse complement strand
CCGTGCCGGGCACGGCGGTGGGCTGGGCGTAGTTATAGGCGTCGCTGTCCTCCTGGGAGAGGATGTCGATCAGGCTCAGCCACACATAGCAGTCCGTGCCTTCGTAGCGGATGCTGGCCCAGGTGCGCACGCCGCCGTCCTCGGGCACGTCCAGCGTGCCGTACACCCATAGGTAGGTGCCGGAGTTGACGTCCGCGAACGCCTTCTTGCTGGAGGTGCTCGTTTCGGTGCGGAAGTTGGCGGTGATGTTGGTCACGGCATAGCGGTTCACGGGGTTAAGCACCGGCGCGGGAACCTCCGTGGGGGCCTCGGTGGGGGCTTCCGTAGGGGCTTCCGTAGGCTGCTCGACCGGCGGCTCGGTCGGCTCTTCTACCGGCGGCTCGGTCGGCTCTTCCACCGGTGGCTCGGTGGGCGCTTCGGTGGGCGTTTCCACCGGCGTTTCCGCAAACTCGAAGGTAATCGCCTCGGGGTCGACGGTGCCGTCGTCCCGCACGGTCACCTGCACCTGCGCGGCGCTGCCGGAACTTAACACATAGCCGTCCGGCACCACGCCCCAGTCCGGCTCCACGGTGTAGACGCCGGGGTCCAGCGTGCGGCTTTGCGCGCCGGCCAGCTCGTTGCCGCCCTGGTCGGTGTAGTAGATGGTAAGCGTCCCCTGCACGGGCGTCTGGGGCTTGCGGAAGTAGAACGTCACGCTGGAGGGCGAGGCCGCGCCGTTTTCATCCACGGTGATGAACGCGCCGTCGTCCCCTTCCAGGGTGTAGCCCTCGGGCACGCGGCTCGCATCGGCATACACCACGTTATCCGCGTTATAGTAGGCGGTGAAGTTCTCGGAATACAGGACGTTGCCGGGGTTGTCCGCGTCCACGTAGAACACGGGGACGTTGGCCGGCGGCACCTCGGCGGGCATTTCCACGGTGGAGACGTACAGCCGGTACTCCTCGATCGCCACGCCGTCCTGATAGGCGGTGATGGCGGTGGAGGCGCCGTTGTAATCCACCGTGCCCGGGTCCGCCGTAACGGCCGTACCGTCGGGCGGGGTGAAGGTATAACTGGTATTGGGATTGGCCAGCACGCTCAGCGTAATCGGGAAGCCGAACGCCTCCGCGGGCAGCACGGCCCAGTAGGCCTTGCCCATCGCGTCGGAGGTCGGCGTGGCCATCATGCTGGCCGGCGCGCCCTCCGCCGAAGTCTGGTAATACACCGTCACCATCGGCATGGTCGCCAGCTCATCCGCGGTCAGGGCGAGCGCGGGAAGGGTCAGCTGCATCAGCAGCACCAGCAGGCTGACCGTCATGGCCGCGAAGCGGCGCAGGGCGGCGAAGGCACGATACTTCATGCGGGGGTACCTCCTTACATCGGAAAGGCGCGCTGGGAAAACTCAAAAACGGCCTTTGACGCCTTCATTGTAACGGGTTGGTAACGTATTGTCAAGGCGAAAACTCGCGCTGTCAAGCGGGTTTCCACGCTTTGAGCCCTTGCGCGGGGCGCAAAATGTTACGAATGTTTTTCGGCCCACAAGGGTTCCGGCGCAGGCGCGTAGAATAAAAGAAAAGAAAGCAGAGGAGGCGACCCATGATGACGACCCCGCCCAGCGCGCCCGCACCGGCCGGCGACGAGGAGCTTTTGGAAATTCCCCTGCGGGACGAGGTGGTGTTCCGCGGGGCGCTGATCGACGTCAGCCATATGACGGTGCGCCTGCCCAACGGGCGGGACGCCCTGCGCGAGGTGGTGCGCCACAAGGGCGCGGCGGCCGTGGTGCCCGTGGACGCCGAGGGGTATGTCACCCTGGTACGCCAGCACCGCGTGGTGGTGGACGCCCTCACTTTGGAAATCCCCGCCGGGAAGCTGGACCACGCGGGCGAGGACCCGACGGCCTGCGCCCATCGGGAACTGGAGGAAGAAACCGGCCTGCGCGCCCAGCGGATGGAACTGCTCTGCCCGATGATCACCACGCCCGGCTTTTGCACCGAGCGTGTGAGCCTTTACCTGGCCACGGGCCTTACCCGCCACGGAATACACCCCGACGAGGACGAGTTCCTCCGCACGGTGCGCATGCCGCTGGCCGAGGCCGTCGCCCGCGCCGCGCGCGGGGAGCTGCCCGACGGCAAAACCGCGCTGGGGCTTTTGCTGGCCTACGCGCGGCTGTACGGCCTCGCGCCCATGAAGTAGCGCGCAGCCGGGAGCCCGACGTAGCGGGCGCGTTCCGTGGCGCCCGCCGGGTTCCGGATATCCGCCGGTTTCGCCGTCGCCCGCGCCGCAACGCAAACCCCTGACCATGCAACGTACCAACCGGCCCGGCCCATCCCCAACCGCGAAAACCCCCACCGGACACGGAAAGGAAGCGATCCGCGCCATGATCCGCACTCGCCCCCGGCGGAAGCGTTCCGCCTACTTCTGGCTGATGTTCTGGCTGTACGCGCTGCTCGCGTTCGGCCTGTGCCTGCTGGCGCTGGGCGTCGCCTTCGGGCGGCCCGTGATCCCGTTCCCCTCCGTGATGCCCGCGTAAGCGATCAAACGATGTGAGGATCTATCCCGCCATGCTGATTGACACCGACATCTTCGCGCAGCTCCCCACCCTGCGCACCCGACGCCTGTCGCTGCGCGCCGCCCGCATGAGCGACGCGCCGGCCATGTACGACTATTCCCGCGACCCGGAGGTGGCGCGCCACGTGCTGTGGGAGGCGCACACCTCCATCCACCAGACACGCGGCTACATCCGCTACCTTCTGCGCCAGTACCGCGCGGGCGGCCCTTCCACCTTCGTAATCGAGCTCAGCGAGGAGCGCAGGGTCATCGGCACCATCGGGCTGATGTGGGTGCAGAAGGAGAACGGCTCCGCCGAGATCGGCTACAGCCTGAGCCGCCGCTACTGGAACCGCGGGCTGATGACCGAGGCGGTGGAAGCGATGCTTCGCTTTTGCTTTGTGACCCTGCGGCTGAACCGGGTGGAAGCCCAGCACGAGGTGGATAACCCCGCCAGCGGCGCGGTGATGCGCCATGTGGGCATGAAGCGCGAGGGCCTTTTGCGCCAGCGCGTGTACAACAAAGGGCGCTTTGTGGACGTGGAGCTTTACGCGATCCTCCGCGCGGAGTATGAGGCGCGCTACGGTTTAGGAGGCTGAGTATGATCGGCGGTTACCGTACCGGGCCCGGCGGCGGGCGAGCCGTCACGGGAGGGCCCCGGCGGGCTGGCGGCGCGCCCGCGCGGCCGGAAGGCTTCTTCCTTTCCTGTTCGGGCAACGGCGGGAACGCCGGCCCGGCGGCACGCTCCGCCAAGGCGGAACCAGGGCGGCTTGCCCGGCGCGCTGCGCGCCGCCCGGCGACGGGCGGGCTTTTACGCCGCGCGGGGCTGCTGGCGCTGCTGGCGCTGGGGCTTGGCCTCACGGCCTGCGCCGTGGATAACGCCGCCGCGTACAACCGCGCCATCGCGGAGTTCGCGGCGGGCGACTACGCCGCCGCCGCCGCCGCGTTTGATAAGCTGAACGACTATCAGCAGTCCGCCACCTACGCCGCCTACGCCCATGGGCTGGTGCTCTACGAGCAGGGCGATTTCGCCGCGGCGGAACCTTACTTCGCAAAGACGCAGGATTTCATGTACGGCAAGCAGCGCTACGCCTACTGCCACGGCTACGCGCTGGAGGCGGCCGGACGCTTTGACGAGGCGGCCGAAGCCTACCGAGCCCTGGGCGACTTTGAGGATGCGCCGGCGCGCGCTTCCTACTGCGCGGCCCGCTTCGCCGAGGACCGGAAGGATTACGAAACCGCCCTGTTCGACTATGCCGACGCGAGCGAGTACGCCGACGCAGCGCAGCGGCTGGATAACCTGCGCTCGCAGGTATATTCGCACGCCAGAGAGCTCAAGGCCGCCGGGGAGTACGAGCAGGCGCTCAACTGGTTTTCGCTGCTGGGGGACTATTTCGATTCCCAGTCGCAGGCCAAGCAATGCAAGGATTATTTCCGCGACCAGATTTACGACCGCGCGGACGACAGCGAGAACAGCGGCGATCTGGAAACGGCCTACCGCCTGTTTACCGGTTTGAGCGGCTACCGGGACGCGCAGGACCGGGCCAATCAGCTGGCGGAAAGGCTGGGGCTGGATACCGCGGAGGAGGAAGGCGCGACGGAGTAGCCGGTCGGGGCCGTCGCAAAGCCCTATCGGGCGATATACGCGGGGTTTGGGGCGGCGTCCCCGGGGTCACCTTCCGTCGGAGGATCACTGCGTTGAGCGAACCGCCCCAAGGGCGATCCGGCGGGCGGCGGCAACCGCCGGGATGGTTATCCGGACCGTGCGATCGCCCCGGAGCCCACGCGGTTTCGGGGCGGCTTTTTCTGTTCATGCCGACTCACGCCAGGCCCGTCAACGCCGCGCGCATGCGACGCTTTCCGCATTGCGTGCCATACACGGTATCGGATGCCGCAAAGCGCGCATTGCACGCCCCGCGTTGCTTGCGACGCGCCGGGGCTTCACGCCAGGCGCCGCAGGACCGATCCGTGTGTCGCGCATACGCGCCTTTGTTCCTTGATGCTTCCACCCCGCAAGTAAGCAGAATCCCCCAGCGTGCTCCCGCTGTGCCGCGCACGGTTTCTGAACGCCGCTTCTCCGCACCCGACGGCAGCCGTGATTCTCAACCGATGGCCAAATCCAGTTGCCATTCGGGCTCTTCTCTACAGCGAACGGGTACACACAGGCGCGATCCATCCGCAAATCCGACCCCCGCAAATCTGCCACCCCGACCTTGAGGGCACCGGGGCGCGTCCCACACCCGCAAACCTATACAAATGCTCGCTTCTCGCTTTCGCGCTCCGTTTACGCGCTGTCTCAGGCGCGATCCATCCACAAATCCGAACCCCGCAAATATACCACTCCGGCTCCGAAGCCCCCGAAACCCGTCTCGCACCCGCAAACCTATACAAATTCTCACTTTTCGCTTTTATTCCATATTCACACAATATATAAGGAAGAAACCCCTTCTCTTTTGGCCCGAAAAATGGTATACTAGCAGTTGGAAAACAGGCTTTTTCAAGCTTGGCAAGGCGGCTGCCGCGGGCGGTAACACCCCCGCGCCGCAACCGGCGCGGACGGGCCCGGCCCCCGGGTCCGCGATCCCCTTGCCCCAAAGGAGTGTATCTTCCGGTGCAGAACGTGACCCCCGAAAACCGTCCCTTGCCTACCCCGATCGACCCCGAGGCGGCGGAACTCTTCGCCGCGGAAGCGCCCGAGACGGCCAACGCCCCCACGCCCCCGCACAGCAGCGCCACCAGCTCCACCGCCGTGCGGCAAAACGCCTACGACGAAAACCAGATTCAGGTGCTGGAAGGGCTGGAGGCCGTGCGCAAGCGCCCCGGCATGTATATCGGCTCCACCGATTACCGTGGCCTGCATCACTGCGTGTACGAGATCGTCGACAACGCCGTGGACGAGGCGCTGGCAGGCTTTTGCAGCAATATTCAGGTGACCCTTCACGCCGACGGCTCCTGCGAGGTGCACGACGACGGCCGCGGCTTCCCCGTGGGCATCCACCCCAAGCTTGGCCGCCCCGCGGTGGAGGTCTGCCTGACCATCCTGCACGCGGGCGGCAAGTTCGGCGGCGAAGGCTACAAGGTCTCCGGCGGCCTGCACGGCGTGGGGGCCAGCGTTGTCAACGCCCTGAGCAAGCGCCTGCAGGTGAACGTCTGGCAGGATGGCCGCGTCTACCAGCAGGAGTACGAGCGCGGCAAGGTGCTCTACGACCTGAAGGTGGTGGGCGAAACCGACCGGACCGGCACCACCATCCGCTTCTGGCCCGATGTGAAAACCCCGGAAAACCCCGACGGCATTTTTGAATCCGGGGATTTCCAGTTCAACATCCTCAAGGTGCGCATGCGGGAGATGGCCTTCCTCAACAAGGGCATCCGCATCACCATCACGGACGAGCGCACCCAGCCTCCCACCGAGCGCGCGTATCACTACGAGGGCGGCATCCGCGAGTTCGTCAAATACCTCAATAAAAACAAAGAAGTGCTGTTCCCCGAGCCCATCTACATCGAGGGGCTGGTGGGCGATACCTATGTGGAGGTCGCCTTCCAGTATAACGACAGCTATCAGGAAAACCTCTTTTCCTTTGCCAACAACATCCACACGCCCGAGGGCGGCACGCACCTGACCGGGTTTTCCACGGGGCTGACCCGCGCCGTTAACGATTACGGCCGGCAGTTCAAGCTGATCAAGGAGGGCGAAACCAACCTCAAAAGCGAGGACGTGCGCGAGAGCATCGCAGCCATCGTGAGCGTTAAGCTGCGCGAGCCGCAGTTCGAGGGCCAGACCAAGTCCAAACTGGGCAACAGCGAAACCCGCACCATCGTGGATAAGCTGGTGTACGACAGCGTGACCACCTACCTGGGCGAAAACCCGTCGGTCGGCCGCGGGATACTGGAGCGTTGCCTGGGCGCGGCGCGCGCGCGCGAAGCCGCCCGCAAGGCCCGGGAGCTCACCCGCCGCAAAAGCGTGCTGGAGAGCGCCTCCATGCCCGGCAAGCTTGCCGATTGCACCGAGCGCGACCCCGCCAAGTGCGAAATCTTCCTGGTGGAGGGCGACAGCGCCGGCGGCAGTGCCAAAACGGGCCGCGACCGGATGTTTCAGGCCATCCTCCCCCTGCGCGGCAAGATTCTCAACGTGGAGAAGGTGCGCATCGACCGCGCGCTGGGCAATAACGAGATCAAGGCCATGATCACCGCCTTCGGCTGCGGCTACGGGGACGATTTCGACCTTGCCCGGCTGCGCTACCACCGCATCGTGTGCATGACCGACGCCGACGTGGACGGCGCGCACATCCGCATCCTGATGCTCACCTTCTTTTACCGCTACATGCGCCCGCTGGTGGAAAAGGGCTATGTCTACATCGCCATGCCCCCCCTGTACAAGGTCACCAAGGGCAAGAAGGAATACTACGTCTACAACGACGCGGAGCTGGAAAAGCTGTTTACGGAAATCGGCCGCGACCCCAAGCCTGAAATCCAGCGCTACAAGGGCCTGGGCGAGATGAGCAGCGAGCAGCTCTGGCAGACCACCATGAACCCCGACACCCGCACCATGATGCAGGTGAACCTCACCGACGCCATCGCCGCCGACGAGATGGTGACCCTGCTGATGGGCGATCAGGTGGAACCGCGCAAGGAGTTCATCGAGGAAAATGCCAAGCTCGTGACCGATCTTGACATTTAAGGAGCCTGGCTCCTTGCCTCCTGTTGCGCCTGTGCGGCGCTGGCAGGGGGGATGCGCCTGCGGGCGCACCAAAGGGCTTTCCGCTCGCCCTTTGGAAACCTTCGGACGCCTTGCTGGCTTTCTACCTTTTACGCCTTGGCGGCGCGGGGCAAAGGGATGCGCCTGCGGGCGCACCAAAGGGCTTTCCGCTCGCCCTTTG
>JAAYUF010000024.1 GCA_012517815.1 Clostridiales bacterium | reverse complement strand
CCGTGCCGGGCTGCGTAGGGCAGACGCTCTCCGAAGGCCCGCTGGCGATCCTCCGGGAAGGCGCGCGGCTGGTGACCTCGGCGGAGGATGTGCTGCTGGACCTCGGGCTGGAACCCCAGCCCGACCTGACCGCGGCCAAAACGGAACGGCCGCCGCAGGGGGAAAACGAGCTCCAAAAGGCGGTGCTCAAGGCGCTGCTCAGGGAACCGCTGGGCATCGACGGCCTGTGCGCGGCCACCGGCAGCGACGCGGACGCCCTGATCGCGGAACTCGGCGTGATGGAAATCATGGGACAGATACGGCGCGAAAGCGGCAACATTTTTACGCTGGCGATTCGCGTATCCCCAACGGAGTAGGAGGAACCCCCCATGGCAACAACCAACAACCAGAAGCTGGTGATTGTGGAATCGCCCGCAAAGGCCAAGACCATCGAAAAATTCCTGGGCAAGGGCTACAAGGTGGAAGCCTCGCAGGGCCATGTGCGCGATCTGCCCAAGTCGCAGCTGGGCGTGGACACGAAGCGCGATTTTGAGATGAAGTACATCACCATCCGCGGCCGCGGATCCATCCTGGCCAAGATCCGGAAGGACGCGAAGGCCGCCTCGCGCGTGTACCTTGCCACCGACCCTGACCGCGAGGGGGAGGCCATCTCCTGGCATCTGGCACAGCTGTTGGACATCGACCCGACCCAGCCCTGCCGGATCGAGTTTCACGAGATCACCAAAAAGGCCGTCAAGGACGCCATCGACCACGTGCGCGCCGTGGACATGACCCGCGTGGACGCACAGCAGGCCCGCCGCGCGCTGGACAGGCTCGTAGGCTATAAAATCAGCCCGCTGCTGTGGGCCAAGGTCAAGAAAGGCCTCTCCGCCGGTCGTGTGCAGAGCGTGGCCACCAAGCTGGTGGTGCAGCGCGAGCAGGAGATTGAGGATTTCATCCCCGAGGAATACTGGGATGTGCTGGCCGATTCCACCGCCCACAACGCCCGCGGGAAGAAGGTTTCCCTGCAGTGCAAACTGGTGGCGATGGATGGCAAAAAGGCGGTCATCCGCACCGAGGACGAGGCCATGGCCGCCAAGAAGCGGATCCTGGACAGCCGTTTCAGCGTGGCGGCCGTCAAAAGGGCCGAGAAACTGAAGCGCGCCCAGCCGCCGTTTACCACCTCCAGCCTCCAGCAGGAAGCCAGCCGCAAGCTGAATTTTTCCACCGCCAAGACCATGCAGGTGGTGCAGCAGCTATATGAAGGCGTGGACATCGGCAAAGGCACCGTGGGTCTGGTGACCTATATCCGTACCGACAGCGTGCGCGTGAGCGCCGAAGCGGTCGCGGCGGTGCGCCAGCAGATTAAAACCGGGTACGGCGAGGAATACTGCCCCGCTCAGCCTAACGAGTACAAGGGCCGCAAGAACGCGCAGGACGCGCACGAGGCCATTCGTCCCACCGACCTGAGCCAGAGCCCGGATTCGCTCAAGGCGCGCCTGACGCGCGAGCAGCACAGCCTCTACAAGCTGATCTACACCCGTTTTATGGCCAGCCAGATGAAACCCGCGGTATTTGAAACCGTCACGCTGGACCTGTACGGCCGCGCCCCCGGGGATCTGGCCCCGGCGGAGGACAGGCAGGGCCTGACGGAGCTGCGCTACTACGGCGAGCACATGACGTTTTCGGGTTACCGTGCCGTGTATATCGAAAGCGAGGATGAAGAGGCCGAGGCGCCGGAAACGGCCATGCCGGAACTGGCGGAAGGCGACGCCGTGACCATCACCGACGTGCAGACCCGCCAGCACTTTACCCAGCCGCCCGCCCGCTATACCGAGGCATCGCTGGTGAAAACCCTTGAGGAAAAGGGCATCGGCCGCCCGAGCACCTATGCCCCGACCATCACCACCATCATCAGCCGCGGCTATGTGTCCCGGGAGAAAAAGCGCCTTTACCCCACGGAACTGGGCCGGATGGTTACAGCGATGATGTTGCAGTACTTCGCGCCGATTGTGGACACGGAGTTTACCGCCTCCCTGGAGGATAAGCTGGACGCCGTGGAGGAAGGCCAGGTGGAATGGCGCAGCATCCTGCGCGATTTCTACCCGCCCTTTGAAACCATGCTCAACGTCGCCGAGGAGCAGATCGAGAAAATCGAGGTCAAGGACGAGGTCAGCGATGTGCGCTGCGACAAGTGCGGCGCGATGATGGTCTACAAAATGGGGCGCTTCGGCAAGTTCCTGGCCTGCCCGAACTTCCCCGCCTGCCGCAACGCTAAGCCGATCGTCCAATACATCGACGCGCCCTGCCCCAAGTGCGGCGCGAGGCTGATGGAAAAAACCAGCAAGAAGAACCGCAAGTTCTACGGCTGCGAGAAGTACCCGGACTGCGATTTTGTCAGCTGGGAGATGCCGGTGAAGGACCGCTGCCCGCACTGCGGCAGCTACATGGTGGAGAAGCGCACCAAGAAGGGCGAGCGCGTGCACCTGTGCGCGAACGAAACCTGCCGCTATAAGGTAACGCTGAAGCCGACCGAGGAGAGCGACGAATGAACGCAACGGTCATCGGCGGGGGGCTGGCAGGCTGCGAAGCCGCCTGGCAGCTGGCAAACCGCGGCGTGCGCGTAACCCTGTTTGAAATGAAGCCGGCGAAAAAGACCCCCGCCCAAAGCCTGGATACGCTGGCCGAGCTGGTGTGCAGCAACAGCCTCCGGTCCGATCGCCTGTCCAACGCCGTGGGCCTGCTCAAGGAGGAGATGCGCAGGCTGGATTCGCTGGTGCTTGGGGTGGCGGACGCGACGCGCGTTCCCGCGGGCGGGGCGCTGGCCGTCGACCGGGAGGGATTCTCCCGCGGCGTGGACGAGGCGGTGCGGAACCATCCGCGGATCGAGGTCGTCTGCCGGGAAGTGACGGCAATCCCCGAGGGCGACGTGATCATCGCTTCCGGGCCGCTGACCAGCGACGCGCTGAGCGAAGCCATCGCCGGGCTGGAAGGGCTCGCCACGCTTCACTTTTACGATGCCGCCGCGCCCATTGTCACGGCGGATTCGCTGGACAGAAGCAAGGTGTTTGAGATGTCCCGCTACGAGCGCGGGGCGGACTACCTCAACTGCCCGATGGACGAGGCGGAATACCGCGCGTTTACGCACGCGCTGCAAACGGCGGAAACCGTTCCGGTCAAGGGCTTTGAGGAGAAGGCCGTGTTTGAGGGCTGCATGCCCATCGAAAGCATGGCCAAACGGGGCGATATGGCCATCGCCTTTGGCCCGCTGAAACCCGTAGGGCTTACCGACCCTCGCACAGGCCGCACGCCGTTTGCGGTGGTGCAACTCCGGCGCGACAATTTCAGCGCAACGCTGTATAATATCGTCGGGTTTCAGACGCGGCTCACCTTCCCGGAACAGCGGCGCGTGTTTTCGATGATCCCTGGGTTGGAGCACGCGGAGTACGCCCGTCTGGGCGTGATGCACCGCAATACCTTTCTGCACAGCCCCGGTTTTCTGGACGATACCTTTCAGGCGCGCACCCGGCCCGGCCTTTACTTCGCCGGGCAGATGACGGGCGTGGAAGGGTATGTGGAAAGCGCCGCGAGCGGCCTGCTGGCGGGGTTGAGCCTGGCCTGCCGCCTGCGCGGGCAGGAGCCGCCCCATTTTTCCGGACGGACGGCCATCGGCGCCATGGGGCGTTACGTTTCCACGCCCAGCCGACACTTTCAGCCGATGAACTGCGCGTTTGGCCTGATCGATCCGCTGGAGCGAGCGCCCGGGCAGAAGAAGATCCGCAACAAGCAGGAGCGGTACGAACGGGTTTCGGAACGCGCGCTGGCGGAGATCGACGCCCTGAGGCGACGGATGGAACACGATGGGCTTGCGCCTGCGGACCGGTTGGATTATACTCGCCATGACGGAGGTACGGTATGAAGAAATGGCTTGCAGTGTTGCTGATCCTGACGCTGGCAATCGGGGCGCTCCCGGGCGCTGCCCTGGCGGTCGCCAAGCAGATGCGCGACGGCGTCCCGGTATGGACGCGGGACACGGTGGAACAGTACGCGCTGGATTTCATCCAGCTCAACGACATGGACCGGCTTTTCGGTTACTATGATCTGCAAATTCGCCGCTATATGCCCATGGACACGTATTGCAGCATGCTCACCGAAATCGCCTGGATGACCGGGAATTTTATCGAGTTTGGCACCTACGCTTCCTTTGAGGAGCCCCAGCAGAAAACCAAGACCCATATCCTGCACCTTTGCATGGAAAAGCAGGATCTGGATCTCTATTTTACCCACAAGAACAAAGAGGACGATTGGGAAGTCATGGCGGTGGAGTTTGTGCCCGCGGCCAAACAGGAAACGACCGCCAAAGGGGATTCGCTGGTGGAAGACGCGGACTCCGCCGCGGCCTATACCGAAACGGCTGTGCAGGTAGGCGTGGAACCGTTCTTGCTGGACGGCATCCTGACGATGCCGTCGGAGGCTTCCGCCCAGCAGCCGGTGCCGGGCGTGGTGCTGGTGCAGGGCTCCGGCCCCAGCGACAAGGACGAGACCATCGGGCAGACCAAACTGTTTGCCGATCTCGCGGCCGCCTTCGCCAAACAGGGCATTGCGACCCTGCGCTACGACAAGCGCACCTATACCTACGGCGCGACCATGACCCAGGAGGAGATCGCTAACCTGACCGTGGAGGAAGAAACCATTCAGGATGCGATTTCCGCCGGCCGGATGCTCAAGGCCCATGAGAACATCGACCCGACGCGCGTGATCCTGCTGGGGCACAGCATGGGCGCGATGCTGGCGCCGCGGATCGTATCCGAGGCGGACGGGGTTTTCACCGGGATGGTGCTGGTTGCCGGCACGCCCAAAACGCTTCTGGACATCATGATTTCGCAGAACCGGGATGCGCTGACCACGCTGGAGGGCGATACGCTTACCCAGGCGGAGGCGCAGGTGGAGGCGTTTGTGGAGCAGGTCGCGGCGCTCAAAAAGGTCAAGACCGCCGACGAAGCCAGGCAGATGACCATTGCCGGAATCAACGCCTACTATTTCTGGGAAATGATGCAGACGGACGCGAGCGCCTTGATCAAGAAGCTGAAATTGCCCACCTACATCGTGCAGGGCAGCGCGGATTTTCAGGTTTCGCTGGAGGACGGCATCGAGGCCTACGAGGACGCGCTGGGCACGAAGGCGGATTACGTGCAGTACAAGACTTTCCACAGGCTCAACCACCTGCTGATGCTCTTTGAAGGGCCCAGCGAGGATAAGGGGACCGTGGCCGAATACAACACCGCCGCGACGCTGGACGCGCAGGCGGGGCGCGATCTGGCGGACTGGGTGCTGAACCTGGGCCGGACGGACGACGAGGAGTGAATCCAATGGAATTAAGAGGGACGACCATCTGCGCCGTACGGCGCGGGCAACAGGTCGCCATCGCCGGGGACGGGCAGGTCACCATGGGCGAGTCGACGGTTTTCAAATCCTCCGCGCGCAAGGTGCGGCGGCTGTACGAAGGCAAAGTGATCACCGGGTTTGCCGGCTCCGTGGCCGACGCGTTCGCCCTGTGCGAGCGTTTCGAGGAAAAGCTGACCCAGTGCGGCGGAAACCTGGAGCGAGCGGCGGTGAAGCTGGCGCAGGAATGGCGCGGGGACAGCGTGATGCGCAAGCTGGAATCCATGCTGATCGTCGCGGATAAGGACGCGATGCTGGTGCTGAGCGGCAACGGCGAAGTGATCGACCCCGACGACGGGGTGGCCGCCATCGGCTCGGGCGGTAATTTCGCGCTGGCGGCCGCGCGCGCGCTGGTGCAGAACACGGAGCTTTCCGCGGAGGACATCGCCGTGAAGGCGCTGGAGATCGCCGCGTCCATCTGTGTGTACACCAACGACCATATCTCCGTGGAAACGATTGGAGGCTGACGGCATGAAGGAACTGACGCCCAGAGAGATCATGCACGAGCTGGACCGCTACATCATCGGGCAAACCGAGGCCAAGCGCGCGGTGGCGATCGCGTTGCGCAACCGCTACCGCCGCGCCTGCCTGCCCGAGGAAATGCGCAACGAGATCAACCCCAAGAATATCCTGATGATCGGGCCTACAGGCGTTGGCAAGACCGAAATCGCGCGGCGGCTGGCCAAGCTGGTCAACGCGCCCTTCATTAAGGTGGAAGCCACCAAATTCACCGAAGTCGGCTATGTGGGGCGGGATGTGGAAAGCATCATCCGCGACCTGATGGAAAACGCGGTGCGCATGGTGCGCGAGGAGTTTGAAAAGCGCGTGGAAACGCGCGCGGCGGTGCTGGCGGAGGATCGGCTGGTGAGCCTCCTGATCAGCCCGCCCAAAAAGAGCAGCGGCAATCCCTTTGAGTACCTTCTGTCCGGGAAAAAGGAACCCGACGTTCCGGCGGAGGAGCAGCAGCGCCTCACGGGCAAGCGTGAGGAGATTCGCGCGCAGCTGAAAAGCGGCACGCTGGAGGATCGGGAGATCGAAATCGAAGTCGAGGAAAGCATGCCCCAGCTGGAAGTGGGGGGCAACAGCATCAGCATCGGCGACATGATGGGCGGCATGATGCCCAAAAAGACCAAGATTCGCCGCGTGAAGGTCAAGGACGCCCGTAAGATTTTAACCGAGGAGGAAGCCGGCAAGCTGATCGACGAGGACGCGGTGCGCGAGGAAGCCGTCCGGCGCGCGGAGCAGCACGGCATCGTGTTCATCGACGAGATTGATAAAATCGCCGGCCGTTCCGCGGGCGGCCATGGGCCGGATGTGAGCCGGGAAGGCGTGCAGCGCGATATCCTGCCCATCGTGGAGGGTTCGACCGTCAACACCAAGTACGGCGCGGTGCGCACGGACTTCATCCTGTTTATCGCGGCAGGCGCGTTTCACGTTGCCAAGGTGACCGACCTGATCCCGGAGCTGCAGGGGCGCTTCCCGGTGCAGGTTACGCTCAAGAGCCTGACCCAGGAGGATTTCAAGGCTATCCTCACCCAGCCGGATAACGCCCTGACCCGCCAGTACGAGGCCCTGCTGTCGGTGGACAAGGTGTTCCTCTCCTTTGAGGATTCCGCCATCGACGCCATCGCCCGCGCCGCGTATGTGATGAACGAAACCCACGAGGATATCGGCGCCCGGCGGCTGTTCGCGGTGTTTGAAAAGCTGCTGGACGATATCTCCTACAACGCCGGCGGCGACGAGATGCCCAACGTTTACATCAACATCAGCGAGGATTACGTAATCGAGCATCTGGGCAAGGACGAGGCGAACTTCGATACCAAGCGCTATATTCTGTAGGAAAATCCCGAACGATCCTCCGCCGCCCGCGAGAAAGTGGTTGCTTTTTCACGGGCGGCATTGTATAATCAACAAGCCGTGTGCATAATGATGGCTGAGTCCCGTGCGATTTCAACGCGTGAACCCTGTCAGGACCGGAAGGTAGCAGCAGTAAGCGCTATTTGGGATGTGCTGCGGGGGCGCTCGGCCTGAGTGCACGCGGTTTTTGCGTAGCCGTTTGAACCCGCGCCGCCCGGCCGGGCGGCGCGGGCCTCAATACATAACAAGGGGGAGATACGCTTGAACTACGCCAATGTCATGACGGCCGACCCGGAGCTGTATGCGGTGATCAAAGCCGAGGTGGAACGCCAGCGCGCCCACATCGAGCTGATCGCGTCGGAGAACTTTGTGAGCCCCGCCGTGCTGGAAGCCATGGGCTCGCCGCTGACCAACAAGTACGCCGAAGGGTACCCCGCCCACCGGTATTACGGCGGCTGCCAGTGCGTGGACGTGGCGGAGAATCTCGCGCGCGACCGCGCCCTGCAAATTTTCGGGGCCGAATACGCAAACGTGCAACCGCACAGCGGCGCGCAGGCGAACACCGCCGTCTATTTTGCGATGCTCAACCCCGGCGACACGGTACTGGGCATGAGCCTGTCCCACGGCGGCCATCTGACCCACGGCAGCAAAGTTAACATCAGCGGCAAGTATTTCAACTTCGTCTCCTACGGGGTGGACGAGGCCACCGGCCGCATCGACTATGACGAAGTCGCCCGGCTGGCCCTGGAGCATCAACCCAAGATGATCGTGGCGGGCGCGTCCGCCTATCCCCGCGCGATCGATTTCAAACGACTGCGCGAGATCACGGACTCCGTGGGCGCGATGCTGATGGTCGATATGGCGCACATCGCGGGCCTGATCGCCGCCGGGCTGCACCAGAGCCCCGTGCCCTACGCCGATTTTGTGACCACCACCACGCATAAGACCCTGCGCGGCCCGCGCGGCGGCATGATCCTGTGCAGGGAGCAGTACGGCAAGGCGATTGACAAGGCGATTTTCCCGGGCACGCAGGGCGGCCCGCTGATGCATGTGATCGCCGCCAAGGCCGTATGCTTCCACGAGGCGCTGCAACCGGAGTTCAAGGCCTATCAGCGGCAGGTGATCGCCAACGCCAAGGCGCTGGAAAACGCCTTCCGCCACAACGGCATCCTGATGGTGTCCGACGGCACGGATAACCACCTGATGCTTTTGGACCTGACCAACACCGAGCGCACCGGCAAGGAACTGGAAGAAACGCTGGGGCTTTGCAACATCACGGTCAACAAGAACACCATCCCGGGCGAAAAGCGCAGCCCCACCGTGGCCAGCGGCATCCGCGTGGGCACGCCCGCGGTGACCACCCGCGGCATGGTGGAAAGCGATATGGTCGCCATCGCGGGCTTTGTGAAGCGCGTGATCGAGGGCGGCGAAGCCGCGGCGGCTTCGGTGAAGGCGGACGTGCAGGAAATGATGCGCCGCTTCCCGCTGTACGAAGGCTTCCCCAATGCCTGAAGGCACCTATGAGAAGGGGCTGGCCGGCGAGAGCCGGGCGGCCGACTATCTGCAAATGCGGGGAATGGTATTGCTTCAAAGGCGATACCGTTCCCCTTTTGGCGAAATCGACCTGATCCTACGGGACGGCGACACGCTGGTGATGGCGGAAGTCAAGGCGCGCGGCCGGGGCCGGGAAGGCTCGGGGCTGCTGTCGGTCGGGCCGGTCAAGCGCGGGAAAATCATCAGGACCGCGCGGCTCTACCTGGCGGAGCACCCCTGGGACGGGCCGGTGCGCTTTGATGTGGTGGAGTTCACCGCCGACGGCATCCGGCACATCGCGGACGCTTTCCCCGGCAGCGAGTATTAGCGGCGGAGAAGGCCGGGGAAACGCCCATGATGCCCGGACATTGCGCGGGATCAAACGGCGGCGGGCAAACCGTGCGAAGGGACGAGCGGCGAGTAACGCCAACCTTTTTGGTGAGCTCACAAACAGATATACGCCTCCCGGAAACGAAATCCGGGAGGCGTATTGCAATCAGAATAATCGAGTCGTTGCAGCAGGCAACGACAGCGGCGACCCCGTGGTACCCGTTTCACTGCCTGCCCAACGGTCGGCGCCTATTGCGGGTCGTAGGTGTAGCGCGCGATGAGCCAGGGTTTGCTGGAGTACATGCCGTAGGCGTCCGCGTAGAGGCGGTAGCTCTGGCCTTCGTTCCACTGGGTCTGCGAGGAGTTTTCGATGTAGACGGTCACGCTGCCGTCCTTGGTGGCGCACTCCATGAAGGCGCGCTGGGGCTTGGTGGTTTCGATGGATACGATCTTGCCGATACACACGTAAATCTGGTTTTTTGACTTGCGAAGATCGATGTTGTCCATCAGATCGTTGTACTGGGTGACGATATCCCACGCCTTGCGGCTGTAAACGTCCACGGAGGGCACGTAATAGACGGTGTATTCCACGCGCGTCTGCTTCTTGCCGGGGTAATCCGCCGTGATGATGATGGTGTTGTCGCCGATCTTGTCAAACAGCGCCTTGAAGGTGAAGGAGCCGTCGGTATCGGTGTTGGTGATATCCAGATCGCTGTACGGGGAGAGAACGTTGACCACCGCGCCGGGGATGGTGGTGGCGCGCACGGTCATCACGTTGTCGCTGCTGCGGCTGTAGATATCGCTGGAAAGGTCCAGCGGAATATCCTGCTTTTCGCGGTAGAGCGTCACCGTCAGGGAGTTTTCGCGGCAGTACTGGCTGCGCACCACAATGTTGAACACGTTTTCCCCGATGGGCTGCACGGTCGCGTTGTAGCTCACCTTGCCGCCCTCGGTATTCACAAGGTCGGAATAATCCTCCCCGTTGACGGTGATGCTGCTGCCCTCGCTGACGTAAAACACGATGGTGTACATCGCCGTGCTGACCACCTTGTAGGGGCTGTCCGGCGTTACCAGCTCGATGGGGGAAAGGGGGATGTCGATATCGTAGGTGATGGTCGCCAGCGGGGTTTGCTGCCCCGCTTCGGTGATCAGGTAGGGCGTCAGGGTCACGGTCATGGATTCCTGCAGGAAGTTTTCGTAATCCTCATACCAGATGTGGTCGGCGATATCGAACGTGGCCACGCCGCCCGTTACGATGGCGGACTTGCGCAGTTCCCGGATGGTGATGCGCTCGCCGTCGGTGCCGGGGATGGTGATGGTGTGGGCGGCGAGGTCGTCGCGGATGGTGGGGGTGATGGTCACCTCGGCCCGCGCGTTGTTGCGGCCGGCGTTCATCATCGGCATGAAAACCGTGATCACCAGCCATGCGCCCACCAGCAGGGAGCAGACGATCAGCAGCGCCAGCATCACGCTGCGCATGCCCACGCGCCGCGGCGACCAGGCTTTGGTGGAGCGCATGCTCAGGCTGTTCTCATAGTCGTCGGTGCGCTGGTATTCGGGGATATACTCGCTGGTATCGTGATACCCGTCGTATACCGGCTGGTTTTCTTCCTGATCGCCCAGCGCCATGATGCGCTGGGTGCCGCCGTAGGCGTAGGGGTTGCGCTCGCGGGTGCGCTGCACCTGCTGGCGCGCGCCGCGGTAGGTGGAGCTGTACACGATGCGGGCATCCGGGTTGACGCCCGCGGGGTTTTCCACCATCTCGGGGTCCACCGGGCGCAGGGAAGCGTCGGGATTATCCAGCGTGGCGGAAAAGAACGTGCCGCGGTTGCTGGTGGTGCGCACCGAGCGCCCGGAAGGGGCGTAGCCGCGGGCGGACGAATCCGCGCGCAAACGCCGCTGGCGCTGCTCGCCCTCCCGCTTGCGCTTGCGCAGATCGACCATCTCGTTGGCGAGCGAGTCCCGGTAGTCGCGCGCGTCCTCGGCCTGGCCGCTTTCGTCCACCAGCACGATGGTCTTGGGCGTATCCTGCAGCTGGCTTTGCCAATCCGGCGCCGCGGCGCTGTAGAAGCCGTCGTCCGGTTCCAGCGGTGTGCCGCAATAGGTGCAATGGGGCATGGTGCCGGGGTTCCACCGCCCGCATTTCCTGCATTTCATACAGCTCGCCTCCTGTTGGCCAAACCTGGCATTTCGCGTGCCGGGCGCGTGATCCCGCCTCACGCGGGGGTCAGAGGTCCTCGCTCGCTTCCTCCACCAGCCGCAGATACGCGTCGATCAGCGAGGCGTAGAGCGCGTCGCGTTCGCCGTCGTAGGCGTGGCGCTGCAGGAACCGTTCCAGCATCGCTTCGATCAGGTCGTCCTCGTCAAAATCCAGACCGGTATCCTCGCCGGTCGCGTCGATTACGCCGTTTTCCAGCAAAACGGAGGTGTAGAGTTCTCCCAGTTCCTCGATATCCGCGTCCAGCGTCTCCGCGATGGCGCGGTAGGGACGCCGATCCAGACGTTTGCGGACAAACCCGGCCATTTGCTGTTTCCATTCCTCAAACATGGCTAAACCTCCCCGTCCCCGGTCCCTTCCTCATGCGCGCGCCTGCGGCGTTCCCGCCGGCGCAGGATCAGCACCTGAAATGCGACGATACGGCGGCGGCAGCCGTCCCGCGTGCGCGCCAGGATATCCCTGAGCACATCGCGCAGCGACCACGAGCCCTCCTCGGTGATTTTGGGCAGGAACACCAGCACCACGATCAGGCGCAGCGCGATGGTGGTCAGGAAAAGGTAGCGCGTGCTGGTCATGGGCATACCCAGGAAAACGTAATGAAGCTCCCCCAGCTGCGCGAAGGGGTTCTGCATCAGCCAACCGCCTACCGCGTTGCCCAGCGCGATGCCAAACAGGTTGATCGTGGCCAGAAACACGGCGATGTACATGGAACGGTGCACCTGAGGCGAATGGCTGAGGTACAGGTTTTGCTGGCAGACGTCGGTCACCGGCCAGGACGCGCCGCCGATGACGTTGCTGACCAGCACCAAAATCGTGGTGAGGGGCGTTGAGAAAAACCACGGGATGGGGGAGAGCACCACCATGGCGGCCGCCATCTGTAAAACCGGCTTGTTGCCGTAGCGGTCGATCAGCCGCCCCCAGCGGGAGATGATCAGGACGGTGGCGACGTTGGAGATGATCTGCGTGTACAGCGACATCTGCGTGAAGTTCATGTGCAGGTCTTCCAGCATGTACACGTTCCAGAAGGGGCCGGCAATGTTGGCGGCGAACAGCCACAGGCAGTAGAACACCAGGGTCTTGAGGAACGTGCGGTTGGCGAACACTTCCCGGATCATGGCCGGCAGCGAGATGCGGGGGGTATCGTCCTGCGTCATCGGCGGCCACCGAACAAAGAAGAAGGCGGCTACGTCCATCAGCTGCGTGACTCCGGCCAGCACCAGCGCGATGGAGTACCCCAGCAGGCCGATGTGGTCGATCATCGTGGCGATCAACAGGCCCGCCACCACGCCGGAAGCCAGGCTGATCATCTGCCGGACGCTGAAGTACGAACCGCGGATGCGGATAGGCACCAGATCCCCCATCAGGCTGCCGAACCCCAAACCCACGGCGCTGTTGCCGGTATAGACCATGATGACGAACACGATTACCAGCCAGATGCGCAAATCCACCGAGAAGGACGGGAACAGATACGGCACCAGCGCGATCAGTATCCAGAACAGGCGCCCCAGCAGGCCGAAAAACAGGAACAGAAAGCGTCGGTTGCGCCTGCGCTCCATCACATAGCTGAAAAGAATCTGCAACGTGGAGGCGAAATAGGGTATCGCCGCGATCAGGCCCAGCTGTAAATCGTTGGCGCCCAGGACCTGCCGCTGGAACGCGCTCCAGACAGCGCCGGTGGTAACCACGGTGCCAAGCATCCCCGCCGTGACCGCCCAGATCACCCAGTAAAGGTTCCTGCGCAGTTCAGGCGTCATGCCGGTATCGTCAAACAGACGGAGCCGGAACCCTTTGCCCCGCGCTCGATTGCTCATGTCCGACCCTCCGTTTGCCAGGCTGCCGACCGTGTCGGCCTATCGGGAGTTGCACATCATTCTAGCGTATCCGGTGGGAAGATGCAATAGAGCGCCGGGATGTATCCATACCGTTTACAGGGGTTACGCGCCCGGGCCGCGGCGGGCAAACGGCGGCGGCTGACCGGCGCGGCCGGACGGCGCGCATCCGGCGTTGCGTCGGTGGGGCGCAGCCCCTCCGTCGTGTAACCTTCCCCGGCAACCCGGCCGTGCGCTGGGAGAAGAACGGAGGCGACTCCCGGGAGGCGGCGAATGCACGCGGAAACTTTCCGGGGATTTTGGGAGGCACGGTTACCGCGTACCGGCGACAGGGCGCGGGCGTGCGACGGTGCACCCCTGACGGGCGAAGCCGGTCGCGCGCGGAGGAAACGAGCGCTCCGGACCGGCGACAATCTCCACCCGGAAGGGGTCCGGCGTGGGCGTGAAGCGCTGTTGCAGAATGGCTGCGACAGGGCGCGGGCGTGCGACGGTGCACCCCTGACGGGCGAAGCCGCAGGCCGCTGCTAAGACCTGTCCGGGGCGATACATGCTTACAAAAACCTTGATTCGTAGGGGTTTCTGGTTGAATCCCGCGGATGCGGCAGGGTTTTTCAGCCGGCGGAGGCGAAGCCGGTTCCGTTTTGCATGGAAGAGAAACGCTTTCAGCAGGCGGCGAACACCCCGTAGACGCTTTCCGGCGCGGCCGCGATGCGCGGATAGAGCGCCGCGGCGACATCCGACAGGTAGTCCGAAGCCGCGCCCCCGACCATTCCCAGCCGCTCGCCCGCCCGAGCGGCCGCGTCGCGGAGCCTGGCCCTCGCCTCCCCGGGCGCGCAAGAAGAGAGCAGCGCGTACACGCGGGAACACTCGGCGCGGGACATCTCCAGCAGCGTTTCACCCCCGCCCAGCAGCGACAGGCCCACGACGTTGGCGGCGACGGGCTCGTACAGGTTCAGGGGCAAAATGCGGTAACCGGGACAGGCGCGGGCCAGCAGCCGGCCTTCCCGCAGGGGGTCCAACCGCAGGAGCAGCGCGTTTTCCGTCAGCAGGCGCACCAGGTAGGCCCGGATGTAGGCGACGCCTTCCAACGCCTCGGAAACCGGCAGGCAGGGCGGGTAATCGATCATCGCGGGGATGGCGTGGGCGTTCAGGCGCGCGTCATACGCGGTAAAAAAGCCGCCGACGGCCGCCAGCGACGACGCCAGCGTCCGGCTGCCCAGCGTGCGCAGCGTTTCCTGCGCCAGGCGGTACAGGCTGAAGGTTTCATTGGTTTGCGCCAGCACCGTTTCCTGCGCGGCGCGAAACAGCGCGTGAATATCGCCCGTGAGCAGCGCGCGCTGCGGAAGGCCGCGCGCCGCCAGATGCGCGCGAAGGGTGAAACGGATGGAAGCCAGCAGCTCGTCGGCGGCTTCCGCGCGCAGCGAGGATCGGTCCCCCTGACTGTCCCTGCGTATCTGCCTTTCAAGCAGCGCCCAGAGCCGCGCGTTGAGGAGGTCGGATTCGGCCTGCGTCCAGTCCGCCGTCTCCGCCGCGGCGGGCGACTCGCCGGTCAAGCGGGAGGCGGCCAGGCCAGCATCGCCCTGCCGGGGGTACAGGTCATGGGTCATCGTCCGTGTCCTCCCAGGGTTCATCCTGCCCCGCGTCGCCCTCCAGGGCGCGCCAGAGATCGCCCGGGGTCAGGTTTTCCAGATAGCGTAGCGATCCCTGCGCGCGGCCGTCAAACACGCGGCGCATGGCTTCGATCAGTTCGTCGTCGGAGAAGGCGTCCTCCGCGTCGTTCTGGAAGGCGTAGAAGAGCTCCATCAGCTCCCGCAGGGTGGAAGCGTAGGCTTCCGGGGCGATGTGGGGAGAATCGCAAAACGCGAAAGCCAGCTTGGGCAGCACGCCCTCGCCGATTTCCACGCGTCCTTCGTAGCGCAGCGCTTCCTGCCGCGCTTCGCTCAGCGCCCGGATTTCCGGCTCGGTCAGCGTTAGCCCGAACTTCTCCGATACGGCGTTGCTGCCCCGCAACGCCGTGCGCAGGGCGAGCTCCTGCGAGCGCGCGAGGGTAACGGCAAAAGGTTCCGACATGACATCCACCTCCGCAGGCGAGCATACCGCCACGCGCGACAGATTACAAGACTTGACTTTTCGCCCTGTTTGTGGTATGCTGCTGCTATCGAAACACAGGGAAAACGGCGGCGCGGGGCGGCGCTTTTTCATTGCCGAAAACCGGGAAGCGCCCGGCGCGAGCCGTTGAAAACGCGCCGGCCTGATAGGCGCGGCGCGAGCGAAACGCGGTTGGGCCGGTTCCGGCAGAGGACGGAAAACGGCGGTTTTCGGGTCGTCCAACGGGCGAATTGGAAGCGGTTTTTTCATCAGCCCAGCGGGCGAATCAGAATCAGCGGGGTCAGTTCGTCGCCCTGACCGCTGGGGTTATCGCGCATGGCATCCTGCAGCTGCTCGTCGGTGAGCGGCATATCGCTGCTTTTGCCCAGCTGATCGCGCTGGAGGTCGTTGGCATCCATCAGCACCACCGGAATGCCGGTTTCCTTGCTGATTCGGTCGCACAGCTCCGGCCCGTTGGAGGGGTTGATGAGCGCAAGCTCGTGATAGCGTTTGAAGCTGGAACGGAAGTAGAAGCCGTCGATGCCGCCCACGCCCTTGCCGCATACCTTGTAAAACAGCCCCCGAACGCCAAACGGCCGCGTGACGGCGCTGAGGAACGCCGCCAGCAGCACGCGGGGCAGGCCCACGATGTCGATGACCAACTGGAGCTTGTAGGGCTCGTGCATGCCCACGCCGGTGGAGTTGATCCCGGCGAAGCGCCACAGGATTTTGGCCCAGAAGCCGGGTTTGACCTGATCCCGGGTGCGGACGGTCTTTTCGCACATGGCCATGACCTTGGCGCCGAAGGAGAGCACGTCGCCGTCCCGGTACAGCGGACGGACGTATTTCTCCACCAGATCCTTCTGGCTTTCGCCCACTTCGACGAAATGCGTCTGGATGGCGTAGCGGGAGTACTTCTTGCCGTCTTTGCCCTCGATGACGCCGCGGTCGAAATAGACTACGCCGTTCTCCTCGCGGCGCTGGTCGTCCAGGTTGCGGTTCTGGTTGCCCATGGTCGGTCGCCTCCGTTACATGTTCTCAAAGAAGGGCAAGCCTTCTTCGGTGCTGAGGATACCCAGTTCGCTGAACTTCAGGGGTACGGGTTTGGCGTCGATGTATTTGAGGATCGCATCCAGCCGCACGCTTTCGCTGTACGTCATCAGGGTAAAGGCGACGCCGTGCTTCTTGGCGCGGCCCGTGCGCCCGATGCGGTGAAGGTAATACTCGTTCTCATTGGGCAGGTCGTAGTTGATCACGGCCTCCACATCGTCCACGTCGATCCCGCGCGCGGCCACGTCGGTGGCCAGCAGGATCTGGAACTTGCCCTTGCGGTAGGCCTGCATCACTTCGTTGCGGGCGCTCTGGCGCATGTCCCCGTGCAGGCACTCGGCCGGGTAGCCGGCGTCCTGCAGGCGCTTGGCAAGGCGCTGGGTCATATCCTTGGTGTTGACGAACACCATCACACGCTGGTACACATCGCTGTCCAGCAGGTAGAGCAGGTGCTCGTACTTTTGCTCCCGGGTGGTTTCAATCACGTACTGGGTGATCCTGGGCCGGTTTTCCTTCGTGGCGGGAACGATCACCTCGACGGGATCCTGCTGGTACTTCCAGGCGATGGTGAGCACTTCCTGATTGGTGGTGGCGGAAAACAGCACCAGCTGCCGCCCCGCCGGCGTCGCTTCGATGATGCGGGTCACGTCCTTGACAAAGCCCATGTTGAGCATCTCGTCGGCTTCGTCCAGCACCATGGTATGCACGCAGTCCAGCCGGATGTTGCCGCGGCTCATGTGATCCAGGAGGCGGCCGGGCGTGGCGATCACGATCTGGGGATGGCGCTTGAGTTCGCTGATCTGCTTGACGATGGGTTGCCCGCCGTAGATCACGGCGATGCGAAGCCCCGGAATGAACTGGGACAGCTGACGGAGTTCCTCGGCGATTTGCAGGCTCAGTTCTCGCGTGGGCGCGAGCACCAGTTCCTGCACCCGCTGATCCTTGAGGTCCACATACTCCATCATGGGAATGCCGAAAGCCAGCGTTTTCCCGGTGCCCGTGGGCGCGATGGCGATCACGTCCCGGCCCTCCATCATAAGGGGGAGCGTTTTCAACTGTACGGCGGTCATATCGCGGATGCCCATTTTCTCAATGGCGCGAAGGACCTCCTTGCTGATGTCCGTTTGCTGTGAAAAGGGAACAACCTGTTGTGATGATTCTGTTGGCAATGCGTTAGGCTCCTTACTGTTGGTCTTTGGCGTGGTTCAGGTACTGTTCGATGGCCCGGGAGAGCTGATCGGGGCAGGAGGTGGGGCCCTGGCAGGGCACGCCGCGCAGCTTGTGCATCACGTCCAGGGCGTCCTGCCCGACGACCATCCTGGACAGCCCGATGGCGTTGCCCTGGCAGCCGTCGGTGAAGGCGCAGGCGGTGATGATGCCGTTGTCAATCTCCAGGTCAATGGCCGTGGAACAGGTGCCGCGGGTCCGATAGTGCATGTCGTTTCACCTTCAAGGAATATAGAAGTTACCGAGTTTTGTTCATTCGACGGCGTTTTCATTTTTCCTGCCTGTTTTGTTCGTTCAAGTACGAAAATTCCCGCCCGGGGCAGGCGTGCTGTTCGGAATCGGCGCTGCGGACGAACGCGGGCCTTCCGACGCCAGCGCGCAGGACGGCCGTGAAAACCGTTCGCGTTTATGGTATAATGCCCCTATCGCATTACCATACGGAGGGATCAACATGAGCCGACTGGGGGATCTCCTGCGGACCGAAAGGCTCCGCCGGAAAATGACGCTCAAGCAGGTCGCCAAGATGAACGGCGTCAGCGAAGGCTTTCTCAAGGATGTGGAGGAAGGCAAGCGCATTATCGCCGACGATCAGGCGCGGCGCATTCTGAAAAAAATCGGGTTGACGGAGCAGACCGAGCAAGGCTTCACACTGGACGATATCGCCGCGACCGTCGATCTGGAAACCGTGAAGCCCGCCGTTGCGGCCCAATCGGCCGCCAGGGCGCGCCAGCCGGAAGAAGCGAGCGTCGCCTACCGGGACGAGCCGGAGGGCAAGGAATCCGTACAGGGCAGCGTCTGGCTGGACGCGCTGACCAGCGTGCTCAAGCGGGTGCCCGTCTATAACGCCGTGCTCAAGGAAATCGACCATCGCCTGCTGCCCATCCTGGACGGGCGCATCGAAGGCGCCGCGCCGGACAAAGTGTTCTATTACAGCGTCCCGGACGACAGCATGCGCGGCTTTCGCGTGCTCAAGGACGACCTGTGCCTGATCGTCCCGGCCGGAAGCCCCATCGACGGCGCCGTGATGCTGGTGGAAACGGGCGGGCGGCGGGCTTTGCGCAAGGTCAAGAAGCTGGACGCCCTGAATGTGCTCCTGCAAAGCTACGACCGCGAGTATGCCGCCGAACCCTGCGCGCTGCCGGACGTGAGCTTCGCGGGCCGCGTGGTGCGGGTGGAGTTTCCTTTATAGGCGCGGCGGCGGAGAATGCGAAAGTCTTCGGCCTGTGACGAACGCGGCGGCCAGCTCCGGCGCGCCGCCGACCAACCGTTACGGCAAGAAGCAGATTCCCGAGCGACGCGCAACCCCCGCGAAGACCCGATCGACAGCAAGGAGGCCACCGCCATGAAACCGGACGCGATGATCGTCATCGACGTGCAAACCGCCCTGATCGAAGCGCACCCCTATCGGGAGGAAGCGTTCCTGGGCACCCTGCAAACGCTGCTGACCGCCTGCCGCCGCCACGGCGTGCCGGTGATCTACATCCAGCATGAGGAAGCCGGCAGCGAACTGGAACACGGCACGGCCGGCTGGCGCATCGCACAGGCCGTCGCGCCCGCGCCGGGGGAGAAGGTATTTGCCAAGCGTTTCAACAGCTCGTTTCGGCAAACCGGCCTTCACGAGCACCTGCAGTCGATGGGCGCGAAGCGACTGATCCTGTGCGGCATGCAGACGGAGTACTGCGTGGATACCACCGTGAAGGTCGCCTTCGAGCTGGGCTACGAGGTGAGCGTGCCCGAAGGCGGCACCGATACGTTTGACAACGGCTCGTTCAAGGCTGAGGATCTGCTGGCGTATTACCAGCGGCGGATCTGGCACAACGAGCTGGCGACAGTCACGCCGGTGGAAACGCTGCTTTTGGCCATTGAAGGCTGAGCAAGCAAACGGGCAACCCGTCGGAAAGCGGCCGCGGCGGCAGCCGGAGCGCAGGCTCTAAAATCCCCGCCGCAGCGCAGACGGGTCAAGGGTGTGACTTTTCGGGGCGGGGCGGAGCCCCAAAGCCTTATGCCGAAGACTTTATCAAAGCGAGCGAACAGCCTCAAGGGCGATGAGGCGAGCTGCGATGACCGCGTGCTTGGGTCTGTCAACGGTCGGGGCCCCGACGACAGCCGGGGTCATTCTCCGCCGAGGGAAACGGGGCCTTCCCCCGCGTTAAGGGCCAAGCCCGCATGGGTTTTGAGGCTAAGCCGCTCCGGGGCGCCGCGCCCGCATGGCGGCGGGGCCTCCGTCGCCGCCGTCGCGGAGCCTTGCCATGAGCCTGTCGCGTGCGGGCACGGCCGGGTTCAAGCGCGTGGCCGTGTACGGAAACCGGCGCCCGGAAAGGCGACCCGGCCAACCGCGCCGGCGCGACCCCGCCTGTCCTGATAGGCGCGGGGCCTGGCTGGCGACCCGGCGCAGCGCAGAAATTTGCCGTGTTACGCCGATTTCGTGCTTGACAAACCGCACCGCCATGTTGTATGATTACATCCGTTGTGAGGGCGCTCCGCCAGTTCACGTAGATGCAGACCCGTACAACGCAAGCGTCCTACGGTGAGCCTCGACGCCTCATCACCAGATGAGATCAGTGCGGGCGTGGCGGAATGGCAGACGCGCCGGATTTAGGTTCCGGTGCCTAACGGCGTAAGAGTTCAAGTCTCTTCGTCCGCACCATTGCTTTTTGAAGAGAAACGTGCGGTAGTAGCTCAGTGGTAGAGTGCCACCTTGCCAAGGTGGATGTCGCGAGTCCGAATCTCGTCTACCGCTCCACTTCTCTTCTTGGGCGGCGTGTGGCTGCAATCGGGTTTCTGGTGACGCTTGCAGGCGGGTGTAGCTCAATGGCAGAGCTCCAGCCTTCCAAGCTGGTCACGTGGGTTCGATTCCCATCACCCGCTCCAAATCAGGCCTTCCGGCAACGGGAGGCTTTTGTCGTGCCCGGGGAAGTCTGGGACGGGCGACAGGCAAACGTCATGGGCCGCGAAACCCTGGCTGAGAAACAGCCTGTTTCAGGCGCTTCCTCTGGCAAGGCTATCCGCCCGACGGGCTATGAGGAGATTTTCTGGCGGCTACGACACGCAGGAGCGCTACGCCGCCCCCGGCCGTCCCTTTCGGCCATGGAGCGCGGCGGCTCAGACAATCGGGAGAACGCCGCTCCCGCGGGCAACCCCGCCGAACGCCTTCTCCGGATGCGCGGCATGCCCGCCCGCCGGGCGCGCGGCTTGCCGCCGCACCGCCTATGCCCATGGGAGCCGGCGCGCCGGGATGGGCCATAGCCGGTTGGAACGGGCCAATCGCATGGAACGTCCGGCGTTATCCGCTGCGATGCTGGCGTTATCCGCCCCGTTGGTGTACAATGGAAAGCGATAAGACCGCCTACGGGGCGTCACGGAGGGAAGCATGGCCTATCAAGCGCTGTACAGACAATGGCGGCCGCTGACATTTGGGCAGGTCGTAGGGCAGGAGGCCGTCGTGCGCACGCTGCGCCGGCAGATTGAGACGGGGCGCATCGCGCATGCCTACCTCTTCTGCGGCTGCCGGGGCACCGGCAAGACGACGCTGGCGAAGATCATGAGCCGGGCGATCAACTGCCAGAACCCGGACCATGGCGATCCCTGCGGCGTGTGCGCTCCCTGCCGGGCGATACTGGACGAATCCACCCTGGATGTGCTGGAACTGGACGCCGCCAGCAACAACAGCGTGGACAACGTGCGCGAGCTGCTGGAACAGGTGCGTTACCCCGCGCAGGTCGGCGCCTATAAGGTGTACATTATCGATGAAGTGCACATGCTCTCTTCCGCGGCGTTTAACGCACTGCTCAAAACCCTGGAGGAACCGCCTGCGCATGTGGTGTTCATCCTTGCCACCACGGAGCCGCAAAAGATTCCCGCCACGATCCTGAGCCGCGTGCAGCGCTACGATTTCGGACGCATCCCCGCCGGGCAGATTATCGCGCGCATGCGGGAGGCGCTTACCGGGCTGGCCGTGGAGGCGGAGCCGGAAGCGCTGCAGATGATCGCCCGCGCCGCTGAAGGCGCGATGCGCGACGCCTTCAGCATTCTGGACATGTGCGTGTCCGCCGCGGCCGAGGGCCGGCTGATGGCCGCGACCGTGCGCGATGTGCTGGGTTCCAGCGACCGCGACTTTCTGTTTGCGTTTGGCGAGCGCCTGGCCGGAGGCGACGCCGAGGGTGTGATGCGGCAGATCGATACGCTGATGCGCACCGGCCGGGAGCCGCAGGTGTTCCTGCGCGAGATAACCCGTCACCTGCGCGCGCTGCTGACGGTGAAAACCGTGGGCGAGGGAGCTGCGGAACTGCTGGAGGTGACCGACGAGGACGAGAAGCGCTATCGGACGCAGGCGGAGCGCTTTCCCTGGGAACGCCTGCTGCGCATGACCGACGCGCTGATGCGCGCCGAAAGCGAATTGCGCTACGCCTCCGCGCCCCGCCTGGGGTTGGAGGTCGCGGCGCTGCGCGCCTGCGCGGAAACCAAGGGCGAGGACGTGCCGGCGCTTTTGGAACGCATCGCCGTGCTGGAAGCCAGGCTGACCGCGATGGACGGCGCGCTGGAAAACGCGAAGGCGGGCGTTGCGGCATCCGCGGGGAGCAAAGGGCGAAGCGCGAATGCCGCCGGGGAAACGGCAGAACCGGCCGCGCCGGCCGCACCGCCCAAACCCCGCCCCGCCCCGACCGGCGAGCAGGAGATTTGGGAACGGGCGCTGCAACTGATTGCCAAAACCGAGCCGCCCTTGCTGGGGCTGCTCAAGAAGGAGCGGTTCCTGGGCGCGCAGGGCACGGTGTACCGTTTGCAGGTGGCGCATGAACGCAAGGATTTCAGTTTTGTGCAACTGAACAAACCCGTCCGGTTGGAGAGCGTGACCCGCGCCCTGACAGAAGCGGCGGGCACGCCCCTCTCCTTTGAGGTGGTGCTGGAAAACGACGGCGGCGAGCGGCGCACAGCCGATCTGTTCGCGGAAAACGAGCGTACGCTGGCCGACGCGGTCGGCCGCGAAAACCTCGAAATCGACGGCACGGAGCGCAGGCCGTGAGCCATCAACAACCGAACGGGGGAGCAACTGTGAAAAAAACGTGGACGGCTACGGAACAGCGGCGCGACAACGGCGTGCGCTACAAGCACGATCTGGGGCAGCATTTCCTGTACGATACGGCCCTGCTGCGCTCGCTGGTGGAGCGCGCGGGCGTTACCGCGACCGACAGCGTGCTGGAGATCGGCTCAGGAGCGGGCACGCTGACCGTGTGCCTGTGCGAGGCGGCCAGGCAGGTGCTGGCCGTCGAAGTGGACGAGGCGGTCATCCCCTTTTTAAAACTGGCGACCCAAGGGTTTGGCAATGTGGAGATCCTCAGGGGGGATATCCGCAAAGTGAACCTCCCCGCGCTGGCCCGCACGCTTGGCGACGGGTTTGTGGTGGTGGGCAACCTGCCCTACAGCATCACCTCGCAGGTTTTCGACCTGTTTTGGGGCAGCGGGCTGCCGGTGCGGCAGATGTCCGTGATGGTGCAGTGGGAAGTCGCCGAGAAGCTGGCAGCGCACCCCGGGGAACCCGCCTATGGACTGACGAGTGTCCGCTGCCGATACTACTGCGAGCCGACGATCGTCCAGCGGGTACCGGCGGAAGCGTTCACGCCGCCGCCCAAGGTCGACAGCGCCTTTGTCAATCTCCTTTTCCGCAAGGAGCCGCCCGCCCCCGTGACAAATGAGGCGCTGCTGTGGCGGATCATCCGCGCCGGTTTTACCCAGCGTCGCAAGACCCTTGTCAACGCCCTGAAGGGCGTGGTGGCGCGGGACGCGGACTCCCTTCGCGCCGAGCTGGCAGGGCTGGGGCTTTCGCCGACCGTGCGGGGGGAAGCGTTGTCCGTGGAAACATGGATCGCGCTGGCCAACGCGCTGGTATAAATGACGTGTGAAGGCCAACGCGGTTCAAGCCCGAAAGGCGGACTGACGGCAACCGGACGGACGGCCTGCAGGCGATGTCGCCGACGGGAGGCGGGCCGGGAGCGATGCGCGATCAAACCCGCCCGCAAAAGGCCCGGAGTCTTGCCCGCGCGAACCGGGCGGCAGCAGGAGCGCGCGGCGAGCCGCGGGCGCGCCTGTCGCCTTGCAGAAGCATGGGCTGCCGGCGAACGGCTGGCGAAGTGGAAACAGACGCCCCGCGGGGTCGGGGATTTGGGGTCTCGGGCGCCGATGAAACGGCCTGCGCCAAGCGACCGGGGAAGGCCTACGGGAAATTCCTTTACAGAGAGGGATATCCGGGGAGCTGGCCGCCACCGTACCGGTCGATAAGGTAGGAATATCGCAGGATTGAATTTGAAAACCTGCATTTTTACGGACGGCCTATGCCGTCGGAGAGGAAAGCGTTCGTTTGTCAGGAAGACGGGCTGGGCAACACGCCGGCAGGCAGCGGGGAAAACGGCGCGAAAATGCCGTTTTCCCCGCTGCCTGTTTGAGCATACCCCTCGTTTCAGCCGCTTTTTCTGCCGCCATGAATATCGACAGAAAATAATTTGAATTTCTTGCAGGAATTTTGAAGTAGATGGAGAATTGTTTGAATTAGGGCGAAATTGTGCCATTACGCCCGACCGGCTACCGTAACCGCGGCAGAAGCCGCTTGGCAATCATGGCTGGAGCACACATCATTACTCCAAGGAGGCAAACATCATGAGTCTGGACCTGTCTTACCTGGGCCTGAACGGAACCAAGAACGTGTATCGCAACCTTTCCCCCAGCGCGCTGGTAGAATATGCTTTGGAACATGGGGAGGGCAAGCTGAACAACACCGGCGCGCTGGTTGTGAACACCGGCAAGTATACGGGCCGTTCGCCCAAAGATCGCTTTGTGGTGGACGAACCCTCCATCCATGATGAGATCGCGTGGGGCAAGATCAACGTGCCCATCAGCACTGAAAAGTTCAACAACCTGTACGAGAAGATGCGCGGCTATTTCCAGAACCGCGACGCTTTCGTATTCGACGGTTTTGCGGGCGCCAACGACCAGTACCGCGTTCCTTTCCGCGTGGTGACCGATCTGGCCAGCGAAAGCCTTTTCATCCACCAGCTGCTCCGCCGCCCCGTGGAAGGCGATCTGGAGAACTTCGCGCCCGGTTTCACCGTGATCGCGGCGGTCGGCCTGAAGCTGATCCCCGCGCTGGACGGCGTCAACAGCGAAGCCGCCATCATGATCAGCTTTGAGAAAAAGATGATTCTGGTGGCCTGCAGCCAGTATGCGGGCGAGATCAAGAAGGGCATCTTCAGCGTGATGAACTACATCCTGCCCAAGCAGAATGTGCTGCCCATGCACTGCTCCGCCAACGTCGGCGACGACGGCGACAGCGCCATTTTCTTCGGCCTCTCCGGCACTGGTAAAACCACCCTTTCCGCGGACCCCAACCGCAAGCTGATCGGCGACGACGAGCACGGCTGGTGCGACGATGGCATCTTCAACTTCGAGGGCGGCTGCTACGCCAAGTGCATCAAGCTGTCCAAGGAGCACGAACCCGACATCTACAACGCCATCCGCTTTGGCGCGCTGGTCGAAAACGTCGTGATGGACGAAGAAACCCGCCAGTTGGATTTCGACGACGACAGCATCACCGAAAACACCCGCGCGGGCTATCCGGTGACCCACATCAACAACGTGGAGCTTTCCGGCGTCGCGGGCGTGCCCAAGACCATCATCTTCCTGACGGCCGACGCCTTCGGCGTTCTGCCCCCCGTGAGCAAGCTCAGCCGCGAGGCCGCCATGTACCAGTTTGTCAGCGGGTACACCGCCAAGCTGGCCGGCACCGAGCGTGGCGTAACCGAGCCGGAAGCCACCTTCTCCACCTGCTTTGGCGAGCCGTTCTTCCCGCTGCCCGCCAGCCGTTACGCCGAGCTTCTGGGCGAGCGCATCGACAAGACCGGCGCCAACGTCTATCTGGTCAACACCGGCTGGGCCGGCGGCAGCTACGGCAAGGGCGGCAACCGCATGAAGCTGCCCCTGACCCGCGCGATGGTCACCGCGGCTCTCAACGGCGAACTGGAGAAGAGCGAATTCGTGCTGGATCCCATCTTCAACGTGATGGTTCCCAAGTCCTGCCCGGGCGTTTCCCCCGAAGTGCTTTCCCCGCGTGAATTCTGGGCGGACAAGGCTGCGTACGAGGAAACCGCCAGGAAGCTGGCCGGCATGTTCCAGAAGAACTTCACCAAGTATACCAACATGGATCAGAAGATCATCGACGCCGGCCCCAAGGCGTAATACCTGAAAACCAGCGCAAACCCGCCCGGCCGCAAGGCCGGGCGGGTTTGCGCATTTCGTGGGGCAGTCGGCTCCGACCGCGGGGCGGCGGAAAATGCCAAGGCCGGCGGCAATCGGCATGCCGATGCTTCTGTTCTCCGGCTTTGCGTGCGCAGGGGGAGCCGAGGCCATGCCGCACGCCCGGCCTGCGCCTTGTCGCGGGTCGGCTTTGCGCGCAGGGGGAACCGAGGCTGGCCGCGCATCCTCCCCACGCCGCAAACCGCAGGGTGCTTGCCGGTTCGCGGGCGGAAAGCTGAACCACGGACGCAGCCCGGCAGAACACGAAGAGCATAGGCCGCCGGCCGCGGCATAATGCGCCGGTACGGCTGGAATGCCCCGCTCAGTACACGTTGCCGACGTCCACCGCGCCGCTGTTTTCGATCAGTTGCCGGGAAGCCAGTTCATAGAAGAAGCCTTTCTGTTCCAGCAGCGCGTCAAACGTGCCGCTTTCGACGATCCGCCCGCCGTCCAGCACGATGATGCGGTCGCACTCCCGGATTGTGGACAGGCGGTGCGCGATGACCACGCGGGTGCATTTCAGCGCCGCCAGTGAGTCCGCCACCTGCTTTTGCGTGATGTTGTCCAGCGCGCTGGTCGCCTCGTCCAGCATCAGGATGTGGGGCTTGGAGGCCAGGGCGCGGGCGATCATCATCCGCTGGCGCTGCCCGCCGGAGAGCCCGCCGGAGCCCTCGGTTACCATGGTATACATGCCCATGGGCATGTCGCGGATGTCCTGATCCAGCCCCGAGAGGCGCGCGACCTCCCAGGCGTCCTCCAGCGTGAGGCTTGGGGCGGAGATGGCGATGTTGGAGAAGATATCCCCGGCGAACAGCTTGCCGTTTTGGATCACCACGCCGATCTTGCGGCGCAGGGAGCGCAGGTCAATGCGGCTGAGGTCGATGTTGTCGTAATAGATGGCGCCCTTGCGGGGCGTTTCAAACCCCATCATGAGGCGCATGAGCGTGGATTTGCCGCACCCCGTGCGTCCGACGATCGCCACATATTCGCGCGGCTTGATCTTGAGCGAGATATCGCTGAGCAGGTCGGGGCCGTTTTCATCGTAGCGGAAGCTGACGTGGCTGAGCTCGATGGCGCCGCTCAGGGTATTGAGCACGGTCTGCCCCACGCTGGTTTCCGGGCTGGCTTGCAGAATCGGCTCCACCATTTCCAGCTGCGGCTTGACGCTGGCAAACGTGGTCGTCAGATCGGAAAGCGAGAGCAGCGCCGCGGAGATCATGCCAAAGGACGCGCTGAACGCCATGTAGTCGCCCACCGATACGTGGCGGACAACCGCCGCATAGTAAAACGCAAGCGCCCCCAGCAGGTTCACCGCACCGTTGATCACGCCTGCGTACCGGATCATCCGGGGCGGGCTGTAGGAGAGCTTCGCCTGTTTCTGGTATAGCTCCGCCCATTTGGCGAAGCCACGCTTTTCCGAGCCGGTCAGCTTGATCTTCTGAATACCGGAAAACAGCGCGAACACCAGGCCGTTGAGCCGCGCGCCGACCGCCATCGCCGCGCGCTCGTGCTTGAGCTCCACCGCCGCCGTGAGGATGTTAAGCAGCGTGAGCGTGAGCACCAGAAGCACCGCCGGCGCGACCAGATCGCCCGCGAGGGCGTTGATCTGGAACAGGTATACTAGCGAAAGGATCGCCGAAAGCAGCGTGCCCGTCACGGCGTTGACCAGCTTGTCGCACAGGGTGGAGAGCGCGTTCATGCGCGTGGCCAGCTCGCCCGCGTTGTACTTTTTAAAGAAGGTGGCGGGCAGCATGAGCACCCGGGCCATGGCCGCCGGCTCCACCGCGAGCTGAATGCGCGTGGTGATGCGCTGCGACAAAAAATTGCGGGACACCGTGAGCATCGCAACGCCCACGGTGAAGCTGAGCATCATCAGCAGCGTGGGGGCGATGTAGCTCGCGTTGCCGCTGGGGATCACGCGCCCGAACAGCAGCTGGTTGATCATCGGGCCCAGCAGGCCAAACAGCGTCACCAGCAGGGAAACGCCCGCATACAGCGCCGCGTCCCCCGCGGACAGCGTCGATACGATGTAGCGGATCAGGTCCATGATGGTCATGCGATCCTGCGGGAAAGGCTTGTAAAAACAATAGGCGTCGGCATCCAGCAGGGCGGCGCGTTCGCGGTTCACCCTTAGGCGGCTGCCGGTTTCCGGGTCCAGGTATTCATACCCCGAGAACGGCCGCGGCAGGAGCGCCACCACCTGCCCCGTCTTGAGCGCCCCCAGCATCGGGCCGATGGCCTCGCGGTACCAGGCGCCGGTCAGGCGCACGCGACGCTTCATGACGCCCGTCGGGCGCAGCGCGAAATCCAGATACTCGTCCAGATCCTCGATGGTTTCGGGCACGGGCGTCAGCGTGATGCGGAAAAAGCGCAGCACCTCGTCCACGGCGTTTTCACGCGCTGCCGGTCGTTGAGGAAACGCTCGCCGAACCGTTCGCCCATGATCACGGAGGAAAGGTCGTAAAACGCCCGGTCGAACCGGTCGCTGTCCCGGCGCATACGCTCGCGCAACTGTTCGTCAAACCAGTGGCTCATGATGCGTCGCCTCCTTTCAACTCATGGATACAAGCTCGTGGTAGAGCCCTTCCTGCGCGTAGAGCGTCTCGTGCGTGCCCCGCTGCACCACCTTGCCGTGATCCAGCACCAGAATCTCGTCGCAGTCCCGGATGGTGGACAGGCGGTGGGCAATAATCACGCAGGTGATGCCGCGGTTGCAGATGGCCCGGATGAGCTCGGCTTCGGTTTTGGCGTCCAGCGCGCTG
>JAAYUF010000002.1 GCA_012517815.1 Clostridiales bacterium | reverse complement strand
GCTGGCAATGTGGAGAGGGAATCCCTCGCTTTTACGCTGCTTCTTGTGCTTGCAAAGAGCTTTCACTGCTTTTGACTTCGTTTTCAATGTTAAGAACCCGCGTTTCTGTTTTGAAACACGGGTTCTTTGACGGTCTGAGGCGACGAAGCGCCCTTCCGTATCGGAAGGGCGCTTCGTCGCCTGTTCCTTCAGGGGAAGCATACGCCGCCACCCGTCTCGCCGGTCCTTGGCGACGCTTTGCTTTGGGCCGCGGCAAGGAGCCCGCGGCGCGCGCTTTCGGGCCGCCGGAACCGTCTTTGGCGGTCTCAGGCTTTGCCCATCAGTTCCTTCATCACAAAACACGATTGCTCGTGATCGTTGATGATCCCCACCGATTCCAGAAAGCTGTAGATCGTCACCGTGCCCACAAACCGCATGCCGCGCTTGCGCAGGTCCGCCGATACCGCGTCGCTCAGCGCCGATTGTGTGGGAAACACATCCGCGCGGCTGACCACCGGCCCGTCCGGGATAAAGCGCATCAGATACGCGTCAAACGAGCCGAACTCCTTGCGGATTTCCAGAAACACGCGCGCGTTGGCAATCGCGGCGCGGACTTTGAGCTTGTTGCGCACAATCCGTTCGTCGGCCAGCAGGCGCGCCACGTCCGCCTCGCCGTAGGCGGCGATCGCCACGGGGTCAAAGCCCGAAAAAGCCTCGCGGAACGCCTCGCGTTTGGACAGCACGATGTACCACGATAGCCCCGCCTGAAAACCCTCCAGAAAGAGCATCTCGTACAGCGCCGCGTCGTCGTGCAGGGGGCGGCCCCACTCCCGGTCGTGGTAGTTTTCCATCAGTTCGCCATGTACCCAGGAGCAGCGGCGTTTTTCGGCCTGCGGCATCGGTTCGTCCTCCTTGCGCGGATCGGCGCGCGCCTTTCGGGCGCCGGTTTTGTTGTCGGGATAATCACGGAGAGGCGGTTTGACCGTCGCGTTGTCGCGGGGCGGCGGTTTGCCCGTCGGGTTGTCGCGGTGTGATGGTTCAGCCGTCGCGTTGACACAGGGCGGCGGTTTGACCGTCGGATTGTCGCGGTGTGATGGTTCAGCCGTCGCGTTGTCGCGGGTCGGTGGTTCAGCCGTCGCGTTGTCGCGGGTCGGTGGTTCAGCCGTCGCGTTGTCGCGGGTCGATGGTTTGACCGTCGGATTGTCGCGGTGTGACGGTTCAGCCGTCGGATTGTCGCGGGGCGATGGTTTGAGCCGTCTGATGATCGCGGGGTGACGGCTTAGCCGTCTGATGATCGCGGGGCAGGGGCTCGTTATCGGGTTGTATCGGGCGCCGATTCAGCCGTCGGGTTGTCGCGGGGCGGGGGTGCCGCGCCGGCGCAATCGCCCTTCGCGCCGGCGTCCGCCGGCTTGGGCTCCCGGCCGAGAGTCCAGCGCCCCTGCACGTAACGGAGCAGCAGGGTGCCGTCGGCAACGGCGCCGTCAAAGAAGCGCGCGCGCACGGCGCTGACCAGCACCACCATCGCAATCGGGCCCAGGATCAGGCCGACGACGCCGCCCAGCCGCAGGCCCACGAACATGCCCACCAGCGAAAGCAGCGGCGACATCCCCAGGTTTGCGCCCAGGAGCTTGGGGTCCAGCAGCCTTCGCAAGGCGCTGTATGCCAGGTAGAATACCGCCACCAGCCAGCCGGCCCGGGCGTCCTGAATCAGGAAGCACACCAGCGCCCACGGGACATAGAGTACCCCGCAGCCAAACTGGGGGATCATTTCCAATAACGCCGCCAGCACGCCGATAAGCGCCGCATACGGGAAGCCCAGCACCTGAAAATAGACCGTGGAGAGCAGCAGCAGCACCAAAAACCAGAGCACCTGCACCCGCACGTAGCCCAGCGCGCCTTTGACCGCCGAGCGCCGGAGCATGCTCAGGCCGCCTTCCTCCTCCTCGCGGTGGCGCAGCACCTTGCCGCGGATCTCCTGATAGCGGCCCGAAATGAAGTACACGCCCAGAATCAGAAAATTGGCGTAGATGAGCGCATAGGGGAGCTTGGAGGCGAACCCCACCAGCAAATTGAGCGAAGCCGTCGCCAGCGACGTCGCCTGCTCGCCCAGCCACTTGAACGCGGAGTTGAGCGAATCGCGGATGGTATCGCTGATGCTGACCGGCATGGACTGCGCGGCATCCAGCACCCGGTCGCTTGCGGTGCGCAGCACGCCGATAGTGCCGTTGATGATGCTGGGCGCGTTGCTGGCCGCGCTTACGATCTGCCCCACGGCAAAGCTGATGAACCAGTACACGATCAGCAGCGCGACCGCGCAGGCCAGCACCACCCAGAACGCCACCGCGAATCCGTGGTGCAGGTGCAGCCTGCGCTCAAAAAAACGGATGAGCGGCTGAAGCGTCGCGGCGATGGGCAGCGCAATGATGAACGGCGAAAGCGTGTCCCAAAGCATCGGTACGGCATAGGCCAGAAAAAGGCCCAGCAGCACGCAAAACAGCAGCCGGTAAGCCAGCCGTTCCGCGGCGTAGCGTACGGGGTGGTTCATACGGTGCACCTCTTTCATTCGCCCTGATCGCTGCGTCCGCGGCGGGCCTGCGGGCCTTGCGCCCGCGGCCCGCCGCGGTTCGGGCGTCCGCCCGTTCGGTTTGGTTCTTTTTCGGTTTGGCTGGCCCGGAACCCGCGGGCCATTGCCACGCGAGGCCGTAAGCGCGGCGTAGAACCCACGGGCTTCCGCCACGCGCGGCCGTAGGCCGGGCCCGGAACCCGCGAGCTTCCGCCACGCGCGGCCGTAGGCCGGGCCTGGAACCCACGGGCTTCCGCCACGCGCGGCCGTAAGCGAGGCTAGACCCCGCGGCCCCCGCCGCCGTGGCTGACGCCGCCGCCGCCGACATGCACGCCGCTGCCGCCGCCCCCGCCAAAGCCGCGGCCGCCGCCGCCTGCGCCGGGAGGCGGCGCCTTGCGCGTGCGGGTCACGGTGGTGCGCAGGTAATCGTCGCGCGATTCGGTCATCTGCACATCCGCGTTGTTGGCGTACTGGTAGCGGTAGGTGCTGCCCTTGAGCTTATAGCGGCCCTTGACCACGCCGATGAACACCAGCCCCACCGCAAGGCACAGCGCGCCGCCCACCAGCATTTCGGTGCCGGTGAGCGCCTTGTGGCGCGCGGTCAGGCGCTGGCCGGTGAGCACGTCGTAGCGGTACTGCCCCTCGGGGATGCCCGCCTGCACATACTGGCGCACCTTGCCAAGCATCGCCAGCGCCGCGTCGGCGTAGCGGCCGAGTTTCAGGTTGGGGTTGCTCGCGTCCAGCGCGCTCTCCAGCCGCGAGTCGGTGATGTAGTCGATCATCGCGCCGGTGGTGCTCAGGTATTCCTCGCGCGCGGACATATCGATGTAGTAGAGCGCGCCGCTGTGTTCCGCATCCAGGCCGAAGCCGTACTGATCGTAATAGTCGTCGGCGATCTGCGCGGTGGTGGTGCTGCCGTGGGACTGGCTGCTGGTGAGCACCACAAAATCCATGCCCGCGGCCTTCTGGAAATCCGCGATGGCCGCGCGGATGGTTTTCGCCTCCGTGGCGCTGAACAGGTTGGCGCTGTCAAACACCCGTTCTTCGGTGGCGGCCGCCATCGCCCAGCCGGCGCCCAGCGCCAGCCAGACCGCCGCCGCGAGGGCAAGGAACCGTTTGGCAAGTTTCATCCTTCGCACCTCCCCTTAAAACAGGAAATAGGCCGCCGCGCAGTAGCCCGCAAACAGCAGCGCCGAGAGCCCCAGGGCGTACAGCCGAAGCTTGCCGCGGTTGATGGGCAGTTTGCCGCACACCTCGCCGGTGCTGCCGTTCATGACATAGTAGTAGGGTTCCTTCTCCCCGCCTTTTTGGTAGGTGAGCACCCAGGTGGGCAGCATCACGTAGCGGCATTGCTTGTCCATCATCTGCGCGCTGGAGGAGCCGGAGTAGGAGGTGTAGTGGAGCGTCTGGGTTAAAAGAGGAGTCACGTAGCCGGAAAGTTCGCTTTCGACATCGGCGGTGGCCTCCTCGGCGGTCAGGTCCCGGCGCTCGGCCAGGAAGCCGGAGAGGTACGCGCCCGAAAAGGGCTTCACCGCTTCCAGCGGAAAGGGGTGGATGCCGTCGCTGAGCTTGCGGTCGGTGCTCTTAAGCGCCGGGCGCATGACGTTGCTGAAGGTGATATCCGCGCGGCGGGTGACGGCGTAGTGTTCCGTGGTGGTGATGATCCACTGGCCGCTGTCGGCCACCGTGGTGCGCAGGCCTTCGCCCTCGTAGCGGCCGTCCACCACGCAGCGGGTGACGAAGTGCGGGTAATACACGCCTTCCATCTGCTTCACCTGATCGCGCGCGAAGAAACCCTTGGGCACAAAGATCTTTTTGGACACCCAGCGCATGAACTGGTCGATGGCCTTTTCCTTGCCGATGGTGAAGGGCAGCACCTGCTCGGGCCGCATGTCCGGGGTGAGCTTGCCCGCCAGCACCACCGGGTTATGGCAGTAGTAGCAGTGCGTGGCGACGGTGGTTTCGTCCGTCATGATCTCGCTGCCGCAGCTGGGGCAGTGGTATACCACCTGTGCGCCGTTTTCCACCTCGCAGGCGGATTCGTCCGCCTGCTGCTGCGCCGCGTCCGCGAACTGGGCGTGGTCCTGCCCGGCGTGGTTGTGGGCATCCTGCTCGCGGTTCATCTGCGCGTTTTCGGCGTCGGCTTCGCGCTGGTATTCCTCCGCCTTGGCCAGCAGGGTCTTTTCCTCGTAGACCGAGCCGCAGGAGTCGCATTTCCACTTCTGGTTGTCGGGGTTGAAGGCGATGTAGGAGCCGCAGTTGGGGCATTTATAGGTTACGCCTGCCATGCTCTCACCTCTCGGGCGGAGAACCGCCATATTTTTCCGTCGGTTTGCATTGATTATATCATTGCGCACCGCAAAACACAACCCGCCCAACCGTCGGTTGGGCGGGGATAGCGGGGTTTTGGACCTTTGCGGTAACTGCGGGTTACGCGCCGAAATCGCTGTGTAACCGGGCGTAACCGACAGTGCGGGGCGGAAGGGCGAGCGGGCGCGGGGGCTTGGGCGCTGCCCCAAACCCCGCAAGCGCCTTTTCCGAAGGTTTCATCGGCGCGTGGGGCGCTGCCGTGTTCCGCGCTTGGGAAGCCCCCCGCCTTCGGGTCGCTTTCGGCTTCGCTGAAGCTGCCACAGGCGGCACGCTTCCCTCCGGCGCCCTTGACCCGTCACCGCGGCGGCGGGGAGGATTTGCCCCTTCCCCCCTTACCGGGCCAGAATCTCATCATTCCGGGGCACATAGTCCCCCATGGTCTTATCCAGGTAGCTCGCGTACGCCGCCATGTCGAAATACCCCGTGCCCGTCAGCCCGAACAGGATGGTCTTGGCCTCGCCGCTCTCGCGGCAGCGGACGGCCTCGTCCATCGCGGCGCGGATGGCGTGGGCGCTCTCCGGCGCGGGCAGGATGGTCTCCAGCCGCGCGAACTGCACCGCCGCGTCGAACACCTGCGTCTGCTCGTAGCTCACGGCCTCCATCCGCCCGTCGTGGTACAGCTTGGACAGGAGCGGCGACATCCCGTGATAGCGCAGGCCCCCCGCGTGGTTGGCCGAGGGGATGAAGCCCGAGCCCAGCGTGTACATCTTGGCCATCGGGGTGATCTTGCCCGTATCGCAGAAGTCGTAGGCGTACTGCCCGCGCGTGAGCGACGGACAGCTGGCCGGCTCCACCGCCACGTAGCGCGTGCCTTCCCGCCTGCCGGTGAGCGTGTCGCGCATAAACGGCGCGATCAGCCCACCCAGGTTGCTGCCGCCGCCCGCACAGCCCACGATGATGTCCGGATACTCGTCAAACGCCAGCATCGCCTCGTAGCTTTCCAGCCCGATCACAGACTGGTGCAGGAGCACCTGGTTGAGCACCGAGCCCAGCACATAGCGGCAGTCGGGCGTGGTTACGGCCTTCTCCACCGCCTCGGAAATCGCGCAGCCCAGGCTTCCGGTAGTGTTGGGGTCCTTCTCCAGAATGGCGCGGCCCGCCTGCGTGGTATCGCTGGGGCTGGCGATCACGCTGGCGCCGAAGGTGCGTATCACGTCCTTGCGGTAGGGTTTCTGGTTGTAGCTGCCCTTGACCATGTAAACCGTGAGCTCCAGCCCAAACGCCGCGCACGCCTCGGCCAGCGCCGTGCCCCACTGGCCGGCGCCCGTTTCGGTGGTCAGCGCCTTCATGCCCTGGGCCTTGGCGTAGTATGCCTGCGCCAGTGCGGAGTTGAGCTTGTGGCTGCCGGAGGTGTTGTTGCCCTCGAACTTGTAGTAGATATGCGCCGGGGTTTGAAGCGCCTCCTCCAGCCGGTAGGCGCGCACGATGGGCGAGGGGCGGTAGATGCGGTACATGTCCAGAATCGGCTTGGGGATCTCGAACTCGGGCGTGTCGTTGTCCAGCTCCTGGGCGATCAGCTCGTCGCAGAACACCGGGCGCAGATCGTCCGCGGTCACGGGTTGGCCGGTGCCGGGGTTGATCAGCGGATCGGGCTTCTCCGGCATGGCGGAACGCAGGTTGTACCAGGCCTTGGGCATTTTCTCCTCGGGAAGATAGTACCGGTAGGGGATGTTTTTCATGGGGGTATCCTCCTTTGTGATGAATGCGCCGGTTGCGGGCAACAAAAAAGCCTGTCCCAATTATGCTATGGGACAGACTTGAATGTCTGCGGTGCCACCCGTATTGCCGGAAAACCCGGCCGCTCGCTTTCGCATACCAGCATATGCGCTTCGCTGATAACGGGTGAAGCCCCCGTCGGTCGCTAGCGGCTGGGCCGTTCGCTCCGCCCTCGGCGGTCCATTCGGCGTGCACCCTCATACCGCACTCGCACCGACGGCGGCTCTCTGAGAATCGGGTGAAACGCGTACTTCTCCGCGTCACTGGTTTATGGTGGTAATGATAGCGGGTGCGGGCGCGTTTGTCAAGGGGGCGACCCGGATTTTTCTTTCGCATCCGGTTTCGCGTCCGCGCGGCGAGGGCGCGGCGGGCTGCCGAGCGTGAGAAAGGATGCCGGCGGTTGGGCGGAAAGGAGCGCCGGCCTTGCGGGGGGCGCGTGCGCAGGGCGCGCGGAGGGTAGTTGCCCGTCCGAGCGCGGGCGCGGCTGCGCGCGTCGCGTTCCGTGATCGGCGCGGTCCCGGCGGAAGCCGCGCACGCCGTTCGCCGTTTCCCGTGTGGGCGTCGGTCGCCGGAGCCTGAGGGTTAACCGCGCATCCTTCCGCGCGCGGAAGATGCCCGCGCGGGGAAAAGCCGTCCGGTTCCCGTACAGGGAGCGCTCGCCCTTCCCGGTACGGGAGCTTCCCGCGCAGGGGACGGCTTGCGCGCGCAGGGAAAAGCTGTCCGGTTCCCGCACAGGGAGCGCTCGCCCTTCCCGGTACGGGAGCTTCCCGCGCAGGGGACAGCTTGCCCGCGCGGTCACGCCAGGCGACGACGCCGTTTCGCCGAAACCTGATACCGCGATGCCTTGCGCAGGATAAACAGCATGACGGGAAAAACGATCCGCCTCGCCCCCCGCGCGCCCTGCGCAGGCAAAAGGCCGCCGAAACCGCGCTTTCACGGTTCCGGCGGCCTTGCAGGTCGGTTGATCAGATGTTGCAGGGGATGGCGTTGCTGCTGTACAGCCGGCGCTGCGTCTCCTGCCCGGCCACGCCGTCCATCGTGAGGCCGTTGACCTCCTGGAACAGGCGCACGGCGTTGGCGGTCGCCTCGTCATACGTGCCGGTGATGTTGCCGTCGTAATACTTAAGCTCGTACAGCGTATACTGGAGGTTCTTGACCGCCGTGCCGGTGGAGCCGGTTTCCAGCTTGCTGTAGCTGCCGCTCTCGCTGGTGCCGCCGTACAGCAGGCGCTGCGTGCTGGGGCCGGCCATGCCGGTAACGCGCAGGCCGCGGGAAGCCTGGAAGTCCTTGACCGCCTGAATGGTCACGCTGCCGTAATCGCCGTCCAGCCCGCCGGTGTTAAAGCCGCTGCTGGTCAGCGCGCTTTGCAGCGCGGTTACGTTGGCGACGGACGTTTTACTGGTGCTGGAGATGGTGGTGTATCCGTTGGTGGTGGCCGTTTTGCCGTAGGTGTCCGGATCGGAGCCGGTGCTGCTGCTCCCGCCGGTGCCCGTGGCGCCGTAGAGCGCGTTCATGGTGCTCTTGCCGGCCACGCCGTCGGCGGTCAGCCCGCTATCCACCTGGAAAGCGATCACCGCGGCCTGGGTGCCCGCGCCAAACGATCCGTCCACCGAGCCGGTGTAATAGCCCAGATCCTTCAGGCGCTGCTGCAGGGCGCGCACGCCGCTGCCGGTCATGCCCAGCTTCAGGGAGCCCAGGTTGGCCACCACGGAGCTGGCTTTTTTCGCGGAGGAGGAGTACAGTTTGGTGAGCGTCGTCGGCCCGGCGACGCCGTCGGCATAGATGGAGTTGCGCTTCTGGAAGGCCACCACGGCGGCCTCGGTGGTTTCGGCAAAGGTGCCGTCCGCGGTGCCGCTCAGGTACCCTAGGACGATCAGCCGGTTTTGCAGAATTTTCACCTGCGAGCCGGTGGAGCCGAGCTTCAGGTAGATGTTGGTTTTCCCGTTGGTGTAGGAGCTGCTGGACGAGGAGGAACTGGACGAGGAAGAGCTGGACGAGCTGCTGGAGGACGAGGAGCTGGAACTGCTGGAGGTCTTTTTCTTGGCATAGTAGCTGTAGATGGCCTCCTGCGTCTTGGTTCCGGCCACGCCGTCCGCCGTCAGGTTGTTGGCGGACTGGAAATCCTTCACGGCGCTCACGGTGCCCGCGCCGTAGGAGCCGTCCACCGAGCCGGTATAATAGCCCAGCTCCTTGAGGCGTTGTTGCAGCGACTTGACGGACGTGCCGGTGGAGCCGGATTTAAGCGTGGTGCCGGTGGACGTGCCGGTGCCCGGCGTGGGCGAGGGCGTGCTCAGCCCCACGGTAACGCCGGTGGTCGCGCCGGTGGTCGCGCCGATGTCAATCACGTTGCTGGGGGGGTTGGTGGCGGTATCGTTGCCAAAATCCCAGCTGGACCAATCCACCTGCTGGTTGTCGGCGGTGGGGGCGGGGGTCGGGGTGGCGGTCACCGCGGGCGTCGCGGTCATGATGTTTTGGAATTGCTGCCCGCCGGTTACGGCCGCCAGACCGTTATTGTCATCCACGATGCGGTCGGGCTCCATATAGCAGCCGGTCATCACAAGCGCGCCCAGCAGCAGCGCCGCCAGCAGCAGCGTTTTGCGGACGTGACCCTTCCGGCTGGCCAGTAAACGATCGTTTTTCACTCTGATACACTCCCTCGTCAGGTTCGGGCGGCGTGCCCGAAGATACGGCCGCCCGGCCGGGCGACACCGTTATTGTACTCAGAAACAGGGGGAAGCGCAAGCGGTATTTCACTTTGCGCCGCGGGCGGCTTATCCCCGCATGCATAGGACGAACCAGCGGCTCGCTTCGTTCCCCGGTTTGCGCAAAAATGTTACAAATCTGTTGAGCGTAGCGCCGCTTGCCCGCGCGATGGGCTTGCCGGTGCGCAAGCGGAAGCAACGCTTCCTTTTGAATAAGCGCCGGCTTGCCCTGCCGGCCAGAAAAAGAAACGCCGCATACCCGACCATCCATCGACTTCGCGTCACAACCCCCGAACGCGGGGGTTCGCGGGTCGGCCACCGCTGGAAAAGGACGGCGTGATCTGTCACAACCCCGAACACGTGGGGGTCGCGCTCCGTCGTCGCCGCGCGGGGATCCCTACCCTCGCCTACCGAACCGTCGCGCCTTCGCCGAGCGACAGGGAAAACAGCGTAGCCGACCCTACCGGGATGCCCGTAGCCGTTTCCAGCGCGCGCCTGTACAGCGCGATCTGCCCGCCGTACAGCATCCAAAGTTCCTCGGCCGAGGCGACGCGGTCGGTCTTGTAATCCACCAGCGCCCATGCGCCCTCCACCTGATAGCACAGGTCGATGACGCCCTGCACCATGAGCCCGTCCCTTTCGGGCAGGCGCAGGTTGAAGCTCCACTCCCGGCGCACGGTATCCGCCGCGAGGGCCTCCCGGCCGGTGGGGCTTTGCAGGAAGCGGACGATCGTATCCGTCAGCACCAGCCGGCGCTCCTCCGCTTCCAGCAGGCGGCGGCGCGCCAGATCGTCCAGTTGGGCTTCCACCTCGGCAGCCAGCCCGCCGGACGCGGCGCGCAGCGCGTAGTAGCGCAGCAGCGAGAGCGCCTTATGCGTCGCCACGCCGCGCCTGAGCCCGGTCTGCTCCTGCGGCGCGCGCAGGAAGGCCGGCAGCTCCGGCAGGTCGTGCATCAACCGCGGGCGGGCCAGCGGCAGGGGCAGGCGCTTCCAGTCCAGGGTTTCCACCGACGCGGGGTCGCCCTCCGCGGGGTCGATCAGCGCGCCCGGGCCCCGCAGCGTTTCCGCCTCGGCGCGCGCCAGCGCCGTCGCGCCCACCTTGAACGGGCTGTGCGAAAGCCCAAGCGGCGGCGCGATGGGGTCGGCCGCGCCGGGTGGGCGGCCCGCCCCTTTTGCGAAAGGCAGAACGGCGGCGCCGGTTGCCAACCCGTGCGCCTCCCCGGCGCCCCCGTCCGCGGGCCGCCTGAACGGCGCGCCGGTTGGCGCGTCTGCGGCGCCGCGCATGCTCGCGGCCGGTGTATCCGCGTACGGCTCGGACGGCGCGCCGTTTGCTCCAGCGGCCCTTCCGCTCAGGGTTGCCGCGGGCGCGGCCAGCCCCGCCTCCGTCGCCAGCAGGCGCGCCTTTTCGGCGACCGCGCGCAGCTTGGCCCGCCGCCGTTCCAGATCGCTGTGCTCCTGCCGCCCGCGCGCATACCGGCGGGCCGCCTCCGCTTCCCGCTCGTCGCTGTGGAAAACAATGCGCCAACCGTCCATTTTTTGAGGATAAGATGTGGATTGTGTGGAAAACGCGCCTTTTTCGGCAGTTCCCCTTACGAAACTGTCGGAAAACGCCTCCTCGCCGCACACCTCCACAGCGTCGTCCGCGCCGGCGCACAGGCACACCCAGCGCAGCATGCTGCCGGCGCTGAACACCGCGTAGGCGGAATCCCCCGCGTTGCGCGCAAACCCATCCGCCGCGTCCTCCGGAGCCAGATCGTTCCCGCAGCCCAGCAGGATCAGTTCGTCCGCGGCGCGGGTCATGGCAACATACAACAGACGCGCCCGCTCCGCCCTGTCCTCGGCGCGCCGCCGGAGGTCGATGGCGGCCTCCAGCAGGGTGGGGGCCGTGGTGCGCGCCTGCTCGTTCACATAGGGCAGCGCCACGCCAAGCCGCGGGTGCATCGGCAGACCGCCGCCCCGCCTACCCGCGAAAACGTCCTCCAGGCCCATCACAAACACCACGGGGAATTCCAGACCCTTGGATTTGTGGATGGTCATCACGCGCACGACGTCCTCCCACGGGCTTAGCACCGTGGGGCTGTTGCTGTCGCGCACGCCGGCGTTTACCTCCACGCCGTCCAGAAAATCCCGCAGATCGCCGCCGCGCCGCCGCACGTGGTCGCAGGCCTTCTGGCAGAGCATGCGCAGGTTGGCCTGCCGCAGGCGGCCGTTGGGCTGGCAGCCGTAAAAGGCGTACAGGCCGGAACGCTCCAGCCAACCCCACAGATACTCGTCCAGCGGCGTTTCGCGGAGCAGGAAGCGCTCGTGCGAAAGCCATCGGAGCGCGTCGGCGCAACGGCAGCCCAGCGCGTCGGGCGATTCGGCCGCGGCGCGCACCGCGTCCAGATAGCTGCCGTCGGGTTTGCGCAGGCGCACGGCGGCAAGCTCCCGCTCGTCCATGCCCACGGCGGGGCTGCGCAGGCAGGCGATCAGGGACAAATCGTCGGCGATGTTGTCCATCAGGCGCAGGTGGTTGATGGCCTGGGCGATCTCCTCGCTTTGCATGCCCGCCGCACCGTCGTCGCAGTACACGGGGATGCCCATTTCGCCCAGCGTCCGCTCCACTACGGCGGCCACGTCCTTCATTTTGGGGGCGAGGATGGCGATATCCCGGTAACGCAGCGACCCCGCCGGGTTGCCGTCGCGGTCGCGCACCGGCTCGCCCACGCGGCGCAGAATCTCCCGCCCCAGGGCGTACGCCTGTAGCTTGACACGGTCGGCCGCGCGCAGGCTCTGGGTAAACAGGTGCAGGCTCGCGGGCGGATCATCGCGGCCGGGCAGGCCGGGGTACAGCCGCGCCTCGGCGTCGTAGTCGATTTCGGTGACATCCGGGCGCATCACGCGCTCAAACACGCGGTTGACCGCGGAAAGCACCCGCTCCCGCGAGCGGAAGTTCGCGTTCAGGCTGATGCGCCGGCAGGGCGCGCCCGCGTCCGGGGAAAACGCACGCGCCTTTTCCATGAACAGCGTGGGATCGGCCTGCCGGAAGCGGTAGATGCTCTGCTTGACGTCCCCCACGTAGAAGTACCTTTGCGGCGGCAGCGATGTTTCACGTGAAACATCGCGTTTCACGGCATTGAGGATAGCCTCCTGCACGCCGCTGATGTCCTGATACTCGTCCACAAACACGGCGTCGTACCGGGCGGCGACTTCTTCCCGGATGGCGGGGTTTGCCAGGATGCGAAGCGCCATGCGTTCCAGATCGGCAAAATCCAGAAGCGCCCGTTCCCGCTTACGCGCGGCGTAGCGGGCGTCCAGTTCCCCGGCCAGCGCGCGCAGGCCGCGCAGGGCCGGCTGCATGGCATTGAGGCGCCGGATCGCCGTTTCCGGTTCCTCCGGCAGGTGATCGGCAATCGCGCCCGCGAGTTTTTTCAAACGTTCGCGGTTTTCCTTGTAAGCGTCGCGCAGCGCCGCTTCCGGGCCTTCCAAATTGCGTACCGCCGGGAGCCTGTCCAGCGAGAACCCGCGCGCCGCCGCGATCACACCCGGCAGCCCGGCGGCGAATGCTTCGCGGAGCCCCTCTACGGCCTGCCGGTCCGCGCGGACGGTCGCGGCGTATTTGTCGGGAAACAGCGGGTTCAGGAGTAGTCGCTCGCCGTCCGCCGCGAGGTCGGCCGCGCCGTCGGCCAGCAGGCGGCAATCCGATAGCAGCGTGCGGGCGAGTTCCCCTTCCCGCAGGTCATCCGCCGTATACCGCTTATCGGCGCAGCCGGCAAGCCACCCGAACGGGTCGGGCAGCGAGAGCAGGAAGGGGTAGAGCGCGTCCAGCATCGCCTCAATCTGCTTGTCCTCAAACTTGGCGGTAAGCGCGGCGGGTTCCTCCGCGCCGAAGGCGGCCTGCCCGTACAACCAGTCCATCGCGTCGGCCTTCGCGGCGGCGCGGAGATTCGCGCACAGGGTTTCGTCCCCCAGCGCGGACTGGGGATCGATATCCACCTCCTGAAAATACTCCCGCACCAGCCGCTGGCAGAAGCTGTGCAGCGTGCTGATCTGTGCGGTTTCCAACAGCTCGGCCTGCGCGCGCATGCGCCGGTCGCCCGCCGCGACCTCGGCTAAGCGCGCCTGAAGCCGTTCCCGCATTTCGGCGGCGGCGGCGTGCGTGAAGGTGACCACGAGCATGCGATCGATGGAAAGCCCGTCATCCCGAAGCAGCGCGTAGATGCGCTCGATGAGCACGCGCGTTTTGCCGCTGCCGGCGGCGGCGGACACGAGCAGTTCGCGGTTACGGGCATGGATGGCGGCTTCCTGTGCGGGCGTGAAGGGCATGCGATCACCTCTTTGGCTCATTGTAGCGCGCAAAAGCGGGATTGGCAAGGGGTGGCAAACGGGGATGATGCGGGCGGCGGCGCGGCACCCGCCGGATTGGCGCGCAGCCGCGCCGGATAGCGCATACGCCGCGGAACCGGCGACGGAACTCCACGCGGGCGTCGCCGCCTGTGGTTGCGAACCGGACACTCCGGTCGCCGGGCAATCGGTTCCACGGCGACGGGATCTCCCCCGCAACCGCCGGCGCGGGCGGCCGACGGCGCGCTTTACCGCTAGGGTTGCGCGCGGGCGGCGCGCAACGCGATTGCAGCACCGGCGTTGGTGAAGGGTGTTTCGCTGCCGTGCCGTTTCGGAGCCGTCGCTGCGCCACAGGCGTTTTCTGGTTTTTTCAATGCCGCTTTCCATGTTGATGGTTCCACGTGGAACGCCGCCATAAGTCATTGCCTGCAAGCGCTACCGGCCGATGGTATCGCGGCGGCATTACCGATTCATGTTTCAGCGCCCCGGCTTCTCCCGTCGAGTGTTCCGCGCGGAGCATGGCGCAATCTTGTTTTGGGTTTATGGTGGCGACGGGCGCTTCGCGGGTGTACCGCTACGAAGCGTCCGTTGTTTCCACGTCCTTACGCTGGTTCCTTCCCGCATGGATTGGTTCACGTGGAACATCGCGCGCGGTTGCTACACAGCCAACGTTAGCGACGGACGCTTCGCGGATGTACCGCTGCGAATCGACTGCTGTTTCCTCGGCCTTGCTATGGTTCCTTCCCGCGTGGATTGTTTCACGTGGAACATCGCGCGCGGTTGCTTCACAGCCAACGTTGGCAACAGGCGCTTCGCGGATGTACCGCTGCGAAGCGGCTGCTGTTTCCTCGGCCTTGCGCTGGTTTCTTCCCCCGTGGATTGTTTCCCGTGGAACATCGCGCGCGGTTGTTACACAGCCAACGTTGGCGACGGATCTTTCGCTGCGATACGCCGCTATTCAGTATTTCTTCGTTCTGTTAACCCCGATGATGGTTCCACGTGAAACATCGCCTTGTCGATATCGCGGAACCCTCCTTGGCTGCCTTCCATCCCTTGGGAATGCGTATCGCTTCAGGGTTCTTTTCCTGCCGTTTCCCCAGCCGCCTGTTGCGCGAGAAACATTGCGCGAGATTCCTTCCCGCCGTCGATGGCGGCCGCCGTCTTGGTTCGGCGCGCCGTGATCCCATGGCTTCGGCATTCTCCCGGCCCGACGATTGTTCCACGTGAAACATC
>JAAYUF010000023.1 GCA_012517815.1 Clostridiales bacterium | reverse complement strand
CCGCGGATATCGGCGTGGGCATGGGCATCACCGGCACGGATGTAACCAAGAACGTCGCCGACATGATCCTGGCGGACGATAACTTCGCCACCATCGTACACGCCGTGGAGGAAGGCCGGCGCATCTACAGCAACATCCGCAAGGCCGTGCAGTTCCTGCTCTCCTCCAACCTGAGCGAAGTCGTAGGCATTTTCGTGGCCACCATGCTGGGCTTCACCCTGCTTCGGCCCGCGCACATCCTGTGGATCAACCTGATCACCGACAGCCTGCCCGCCCTCGCGCTGGGCATGGAGCACGGGGAAAAGGACGCCATGCACAGGCCCCCGCGCGACAGCGCCGAGGGGATTTTCGCGGGCGGCGTGGGCCTGGATATTGCGTATCAGGGCGTGGCGGTCGCTCTGCTGACGCTCGCGGCGTACCTGATCGGTCACCGGATCGAGTCCGGCCTGTGGGAACTGGTCAACAGCCGCGACGGCGTTACCATGGCGTTTTTAACCATGTCGATGGCGGAAGTGTTCCAAGCCTTCAACATGCGCTCCCGTAGGGGTAGCCTGTTCAGCGTGGCCAGGCAGAACCCGTATCTGTGGGGCGCGGCGCTGTTGGCGCTGCTGCTGACAGCCATGGTGCTCTACGTTCCCTTCCTGAGCACGGCGTTTGGCTTCACCTCCATTTCGCTTCGGGAGTACCTGATCGCGCTGGGCCTGTCGCTGCTGATCATCCCGATTGTCGAAGGGGTCAAGCTGCTGCAGCGCCTCCGCTCCCGGCGCAAGCACCACCGCCGTGGGTAAGCTTTCGGTTTAGCCGGTACGGATCGCTCCGGCGGCCAGTCACGGTCCTCAGGCATACGCAGAAAAAGGACGCCGCGCGGGTGCGGCGTCCTTTTTTCATATCCTGCCGGTCAGCCGATGGGTAACGCCGCCGGATGCAACCTGACCCGCGCGCCCGCAACGCCTGGGTGTTCCCGTGACGGCGCCGGGCCGCCACAGGGGGGAGCGCACCCCCGCCCCTCCGGAAAGGCTTCCCCCCTTGCCCCTCTCCCGCGCGCAGGGGCAGGCACAGCGAAGGAACGTCGCCCCAAGGGAGGCGTTCCTTCGCTGTGTTTGAAGTTCGTCCGGCTTCCGTCGGCCCGGGCGCGGCTGTCATGCGCCTGAACCTGCCGCCGTCAGCTCCCCTTCTTGTGCAGGATGGCGGCAACGGGGATCGCGAAGAAGATCATCCAGCCCGGATGCCAGAGGTTGAAGAAGAGCCCCAGCACCAGATAGATCAGCACGATCATGACCGGGTTGAGCCAACGGTCCGCCAGCGTTTTCGGCCTCATGTAGTATAGCGGAATGGTCAGGAACAGCAGCCAGCCCGGATGCCACAGCCCGAAGAGGAAGCCGAGCACCAGATAAAGTCCCGTGATGAAGATCGGATACAGTGCGTTCCACTTGCTTTCGGTTTCTTTCGCCTGTTCGCGCGCTTTGGCTTCGTAGTAGCTCCCTTCAGGCCCCAGCGGGTTGTTGGTTTCCGACATGGGCATCTCCTCCGTTTTCATGGTTTGACCGCGAAAAGGGCGGCCACGCCGCCCCCTTCGCCTTTGTTATGGTAGGGCACGCTGTTGCGTGTAGCGCTCAAAGATCAGGTTTCGGGTTCCAGCAGACCCAGGTTTCCGTCTTTGCGCAGGTACAGGACGTTGATGACGTCCGTATCGGCGTTTACAAAGGCAAAGAAGCTGTGCCCGAGGAGCTCCATCTGGAGCACGGCATCGTCCACGGACATCGGACGCACCGGGAAGGTTTTGTTGCGCACGATCTGGCGACCCTCGGTATCGCTGACTGCGATTTCCTCGGTGTACTCGAAATCGGCGGACTGGAAGGCGTCCTCCCGGACGCGCTTGCCCAGCTTGGTGCGGTGTTTGTGAATCTGTTTTTCCAGCTTGGCCAGCGCCTGGTCGATGCTGACGTAGAGGTTGTCGTCGCTGCTGGCCTCGGCGCGGAGCAGGACGCCGTCAAAGGGCACGGTGATCTCGCAGGTACGGCGGTTGTTCTTTTCGCGGGTCAGGCGCACGAGCATTTCCGTATCGGCGTGGAGGTAACGCTCCATCTTGCTGGTTTTCTTCATCACGCGATCGGTAACGCCGGCGGAAACGGTCATGTTTTTCCCGGTAATAATCGTCTTCATTCTGGTACGCTCCTTTGCGAAAATTCAGGGGACGGTCACAGGCCGCCGCGCGGGTTTTTCCCGGAAATTTCCAAGGGACTCACCCTCCTTCCGCAGAAGGCTTGATCAGGTTTGCCTTTAATCCGTTCGACGCGGTGGGCGAAGATTCCTTCCTGCCCCGGCGGGCGGTTCCAACCGGCCGCGTCGTCGCGTCGGTTGGGATGGTTATATCTTACCCCGTTTTCGCGCCGCCGAATACGGTTTGCCGCCCAACGGCGCCCCAGACGCGCCCAATACCGCGTAGCGGCTGCCAAAGCAGCAGTGGCGAGGCTGAACCGCGTTTCTTTGCGGTGAAAAGCGCGTAACCGCCGCCGCCGGCCGAAGCCATTCCCTCCGCGCGGCTCGTTGCCGCCGGCAGCAAAAACCCGGCGCACCTGCCGTGCGCCGGGGATACGCCGTATGCCGCCAGACCGGGCCGAACGTCGGTCGGGAGAGGTCGCCTGCCCGGGCAGGGCTCCGCGCCTCTTCCCTTCGCGCGGTTACGGAAAACTCAGGCTTTCTGGCCGGAGAGCGAGCGGTGGATGGCTTCCGCGGCCCGCTTGCCCGCGCCCATCGCCAGGATGACGGTCGCCGCGCCGGTCACGGTGTCGCCGCCGGCGTATACGTTGGGGCGGCTGGTGAGGCCGTCGTCCCCGTTGGTGACGATGCAGCCATGCCGGTCGGTTTCCAGCCCCGTAGTCGTGCTGCGGATGAGCGGGTTGGGCTGCGTGCCGATGGCCATGATCATCGTATCCACATCCAGGATGAACGCGCTGCCCTCCTTGACGATGGGGCGGCGGCGGCCGCTGGCGTCGGGCTCGCCCAGCGTCATTTCCACGCAGCGCATGCCGGTCACCCAGCCCTTTTCGTCGCCCAGCACCTCCACGGGGTTGGTCAGCGTCCGGAAGATGATGCCTTCCTCCTGCGCGTGCTCGACTTCCTCCAGCCTTGCGGGGAGCTCCTCCATGCCGCGGCGGTAGACGATGAACACCTGTTCCGCGCCCAGGCGCTTGGCGCAGCGCGCCGCGTCCATGGCCACGTTGCCGCCGCCCACCACCGCCACCGCGTGGCTGCGCTGGATGGGGGTGCGGCTTTCGGGGCTGTAGGCCTTCATCAGGTTGATGCGGGTGAGGTACTCGTTGGCGCTGTACACGCCCTTGAGGCTTTCGCCGGGGATGCCCATGAAGCGGGGCAGGCCCGCGCCGCTGCCGATGAACACGGCTTCGTAGCCCATGTCAAACAGCTCGTCGATCGTGAGGGTCTTGCCCACGACCACGTCGGTTTCGATGCTCACGCCCAGCGCCCGGAGGCCGTCGATCTCGTGGCGGACAATCGCCTTGGGCAGGCGGAATTCCGGGATGCCGTACACCAGCACGCCGCCGGCCATGTGCAGGGCCTCAAACACGGTCACCGTATAGCCCAGCTTCGCCAGATCGCCCGCGCAGGTCAGCCCGCTGGGACCCGCGCCGATCACCGCAACCCTGTGCCCGTTGGGCGCGGGTTTCACCGGCCGGTCCTCGCTGTGCTCGCGGTGCCAGTCCGCCACGAAGCGCTCCAGCCGGCCGATGCCCACGCTCTCGCCCTTGATGGCGCGCACGCATACGCCCTCGCACTGGGTTTCCTGGGGGCATACGCGGCCGCACACGGCGGGCAGCGCCGTGCTTCGGGCGAGAATTTCGTACGCGCCTTGCATATCCTCCTGGGCCACCCTGTCGATGAAGCCCGGAATATCAATCGCCACGGGGCATTGCGCCACGCAGGGATGGTTCTTGCAGCTCAGGCAGCGCCGCGCCTCGCTGACAGCCATTTCGTAGGTATAGCCCAGCGCGACCTCGCTGAAGTTGTGGTTGCGAACCTCCGCCGGTTGGGTGGGCATGGCCGTTTTCTGCAAGCTCATATTCCGCTGCGCCATCTCACTCAGCCTCCCTCGGATACAGCCGGCACGCGGTTTCGCGCTCGCGCTGTTCAAACTCGCGGTACATCTCGCCGCGGCGCAGGGCCTCGTCAAAGTCCACCAGATGGCCGTCGAAGTCAGGCCCGTCCACGCAGGCGAACTTCGTTTCGCCGCCCACGGTCAGGCGGCATCCGCCGCACATCCCCGTGCCGTCGATCATGATCGGGTTCATGCTGACCACCGTTTTCACGCCATACTTTTTGGTGGTCAGGCTCACGAACTTCATCATGATGAGCGGCCCGATGGCGATCACCTCGTCGTATTGGTTGCCGGCGTTGATCATCGCTTCCAGCGCGTTGGTTACCAGCCCTTTTTCGCCGTAGCTGCCGTCGTCGGTCATCATCTTCAGCTCGTCGCTGATGCCGCGGAACTCGTCCTCCAGGATCACCAGATCCTTGTTGCGGAAGCCCACGATGCTGTGCACCACGGCCCCCTGCTCGTGCAGCTTTCGGGCGACGGGCAGCGCGATGGCGCAGCCCACGCCGCCGCCCACTACGCAGACCTTTTTCAGGCCTTCCGTCTCGGTGGCGCGGCCCAGGGGGCCGACCAGATCGGTCAGCCGGTCGCCGGGGCTGAGCGCGTTGAGCTCCATCGTACCCCCGCCCACCACCTGAAAAATGAGCGTGATGGTGCCGGCGGCGCGGTCGTAATCCGCGATGGTCAGCGGCAGGCGCTCGCTTTCCGCGCCGGAGCGGAGGATCACAAACTGTCCCGGTTCAGCCTTTTTGGCGATCAGCGGCGCGGAAACCACGATCCGCGTCACGGTGGAGTTGAGCGGTTCTCTCTTGAGGATCTCAAACATCGGTACTGTCCTTTCATGCTGGGAGCGTCGGGCGGGGGCGCGCCGCCCGGGCGTGCGCCTCCGGCCGGCGGGGTTACGGGGAAGGCGCGTTCAGCGCACGGCCACGCATTCGATCTCCACCAACCCGCCCAACGGCAGCCCGGCCACCTGCACGGTGCTGCGCGCGGGATAATCGGCGGCAAAAAACCCGGCGTACACCGCGTTGACCGCGGCGAAATCCGCCATATCCTTGAGGAAAATCGTGGTTTTCACGATATGCTCGTACCCCAGGCCGCCGGCTTTGAGAATCGCGCCCACGTTGTTCATCGAACAGCGTGCCTGGTTTTCCACGCCTTCGGCCAGTTTGCCGGTGGCCGTATCGATGCCCAGCTGGCCGGACGTAAACACCGTCGTTTCCGTCGCGACCGCCTGCGAGTAAGGCCCGATCGCCTTGGGCGCGCCTTCGGTAAAGATGATCTCTTTGCGATTCATGTCTGTTTTCCTCCTTGCGCCGGGCCGCACGCCCGGTCACGACTATCGTTGCCTATTGTAGCACAAACGCGAAACGGATGTAAAGCGCCGCGAACCAAACATACAGCAGAAACGCAGACGTTCCCGCCGCCTGCCGCGCCAACGTTCGCCCGCCATCCGCCGCAACGGAGAGAAACCGGGCCGCGGGGCGTCTGCCCCCCTGCGACCCGGTTTCGTGGTTGGTTCGCCGTATGCCCGCTCAGGGACGGCTGCCTTATCGCGTCGGGTTTCCGGCGCCGCGCCGCCGGCAGCGGCCGCGTTCAGCCAATGGCGCGCACGGTGAGTTTCAGGTTGTAATTCTGCTGAGCCGCGTCGCCAAACACGCGGAGCAGTTTGGGGGTGTACTCCAGCATCCTGCCGCCGGGCATGGTGGAATAGCTCAGCGTGATGTGCGTAGGCTCGGTGATGCTGGACAGCTCGTCGTACAGCGCGTCCAGATTGCCGCCGTAATAGAAGGGGAAACCCATCTGTTCCTTCAGGTACCGGTGCAACGGAATCTTCTCCTCAAACGTGGTGATATCCAGCCGGATATCCTGCATGGCGTTTACCTCCTTGCCTAAAACAGCCGTTCGAAGCTTTGGTGGTTGTCGGGCGTATAGTAGATCAGACCGTCGTTGCTGTAAACCAGACGCTCGGCGCTTCGCCTGCCGTTTTCCGTGTTGACGTCGCACTCTTTCCAGGTTCGGCCTTTGGCGTCGGGCAGCAGCCCCTCGCGGTTGCCGAAGTTGTCCCCGCCGATGGCGCAGCCGGGCGCGACCGCGCCCAGGTTATCCTTCTTGTTGGTCCAGCCGAGCGCCTTCGCCTCGTCCCGGGTCAGGTAATTGGCCGGCAGGTGGCCGTAGGCGTGCAGGTAGGCCGCCACATCGTCCCGGGTCAGGTACGCGCCGTGCTCGCGGATGTCGCCCTTGTCGGCCGGGGCGGCGGTGTTGTCCGCCTGCACCACCACCCGGCGAAACGTCTCGTAATGGTCGTCGGTGTAGTAGATCAGCCCGTCGTTGGAGAACACGATCCGCTTCCCGTTGCGGTAGCCGCCGTCCGAGCCGATGTCGCACTCCGTCCAGACGCGGCCCTTCGCGTCGGGCACCCTGCCCTCGTAGTTGCCGAAGCGGTCGCCGCCGATGGATTTTCCCGGCGCGACGAGGTTCAGGTTGCCGGCCCGGCTGTTCCACCCCAGCGCCTGCGCCTGCGCCTTGGTGATATAGTTGCCCGGCAGCCGGCCGTACAGGGTCAGGTACACGGCCACTTCCTGAAGCGTATCGTACGCGCCGGACGCCGTGACCGGGTACGCGGCCGCGCTTACCTCCACCGTTTTTGCGGCGGCGCCGGCGACGCCCGCCGCCGACAAGGCGAACAGCAGAGTCAGCAGCATCGCCAGCAGACGTTTCATCCGCATTCCGAATCGCCTCCTTATCCCCTTTACCCAACAGGCGTTACAGCGCGATGGGGCTGCTCCAGGCGCTCTTGCCCGCGTCGTCGATCACCTGGCAGCGCACAAACCGTTCGCCCGCCTCCCGGTGCAGCCGGTACGAGGCTTGCGTGAGCCCCCGGCCGATCACCGGGCGGTCGGGCGTCCAAACCAGATTCGTGTGAAAATAAACGCGGTTGGCGGGAGAGCATCGCACCACCATGCGGCCGTCCTCAATGGACAGCTGCTCGATGCGCGGCCCCTGGCTGGCGTAAAACAGCCCCCGGTCCATCGCGCTCATGATCGCGTCCGCGCTCAGCGCCTCCGCCTGCACCATGGTAAAGCTCATGCCCTCCTCGCCCTGGTACAGGTGGGTATCGTCCGAGGCGACCAGCGGATACAGCTTGCCGTGCGCGGCCGTCACATCCAGTACGTTGGAACTGTCCGGCCGGAGGAAGGACATGCTGTTGTAAATCTCCGCCGCGGTCGCGCCGTGAAGGCCAAGGAGCGTGGGCACGGTATTGAGCGACCAGTGCGGGTGCGCGACGATCGCCCGTCCCCCGCACGCGCGGATGGCGTTGACGCCCGCCTGCGGGCCCAGCTCGTATTTCACCCGGGCGGTGACGTCCCCCGTCATGCCGAAGCCGACGATGTGCACCACCTCGGCTGCCAGCGTATAATCCAGCTCGATGCCGGGCAGCAGCAAAAGCTTCCCGTCCATCCGGCTTTCCGGGACGGTAACCCGCCGGTGGTCGGTGATGGCCAGAAAATCGTACCCGAAACCGCGGTAGATGCCGATGGCTTCCTCCGGCGTTTTCTCGCCGTCGCTCCGCGTGGTATGGCAGTGCAGGTTGCCCTTGTAGAAAGGCTTCCCTTCCTTGAAAAAATCCATGTCGTTCCTCCTTGCCCTGTTGCAGCCCTGCGCGGCGCGCCCGCGCCGTATCGGTTACCCCGGCCCGCCGCCGGAAGCGCAACGCGCGCCCGCGTTTCGCCGATAGGAATCGTCGGCCGGTTTCCCCGGCCGTTGCGGAGGCTTCGCATCCCTGCGCGGTACGCTTCGGTTACGCCGTGCCGCGTATGCCGGCATGCGCCGGGGTGTCCCTTCCCGCGGCCATGCGCCGGGCCAGCCGTCTCCGTTACCGTGCCGCCGGGGCGCCGTCCCCCGCCGGGCGCGCCTCGCCTATGCGGCGCAGCACCCAGTCCATGCGGCTGAGCAGATCGTCCGCCGTTGCCCGGTACTCCGCGAGCGAACCGCCGAAAGGATCGTGCACCGGCGGCTGGAACGCCATCACGCGCGCCCACGGGCAGCGCTCGCGCACCAGCGAGGCGTAGCTCTCCCCCATGGTAACCACCAGCCCCGCCTCGCCCGCCAGCCGGCTGGATACCTGCTGGGATACGTGCCGGGAAAGGTCCAGCCCCCGTTCCTTCATGGCGTAGAAAGCGCCGTCGCTGGCGGGGCTCCCGTCCCGGGCGTAAAGCCCGGCCGATTCGGCGCGGTAGGGCAGCCCGCGCCGGGAGCACAGGTCGTTAAACAGCGCGGCCGCCATGGGGCTTCGGCAGGTATTGCCGCTGCAGACAAACAACACGTCCGGCATGGGTTTCCCTCCTTTGGGCGACGGTCCGCCCGGCGGCGGCATGCGGCTAGACCTCCAGCACGCGGAACGCGGCGGCCCGGCACATGCGGTTCATGATCGCCAGCCCGATGCCCTCGGTGGCCACCGCCTCGCAGAGGATCACCTCCACGTTTTCGGCATCCATGCCGCGCAGAGCGGCGAACAGTTCGCGGGCGACGGTTTCCGGGCGGGCGAGGCTGCCGATGGTCAGGGTTTCGCAGCCCGCGTAGCCGGCGGCGTTCTCCGTAAAGGCCAGGATTTTCGCCCTCCGGCCGTCGGCCCTGGCCTCGGCGTACAGGGCCCGGCAGGCGGCGCGCACCGGCTCGGGCGCGCCGCGCACCAGCGTCAGCTGCCCGCGCGGGGCGTAGTGCCGGTACAGCATGCCGGGGCTGACGGCCGTTTCATCCGCGCGCAGGGGGCGCAGGACGCTGTCGGCGACCGTCACCTCCGCAATGACCCGGCTTAGCATCTCCGGCGTTACGCCGCCCGGGCGCACGATGGTGGGCACCGGCGCGGTCAGATCCAGCACGGTGCTTTCCAGCCCGACCTCGCAGGGGCCGCCGTCCAGAATCAGCGGGATCTTCCCGCCCAGATCCTCCAGCACATGCCGCGCGGCGGTGGGACTGGGCCGGCCGCTGGTGTTGGCGCTGGGCGCCGCAACGGGCACGCCGCAGGCGGCGAGCAGGGCCAGCGCCGCCGGATGGGCCGGCATGCGCACCGCCACGCTGGGCAGCCCCGCGTTGGTCACTGCCGGGATCACGGGTTTCTTGGGCAGCAGCAAGGTCAGCGGGCCGGGCCAGAAGGCGTCCATCAGCGCCCGCGCGCGCGCGTCCACATGGCACAGCGGTTCCGCAGCCTCCGGCGAAGCTACGTGCACGATCAGCGGATTGTCGCCCGGGCGGCCTTTCGCCTGAAAGATGCCCGCCACCGCCGCCGGGTTCAGCGCGTCGGCGCCCAGCCCGTACACGGTTTCGGTGGGAAAGGCGACCAGCGCGCCCGCCCGGATCAGGCGTGCGGCCTCGGCGATGGCCTCCTGCGTGGGGGGCATAACCCTGGTTTTCATCATTGCGCCTGCTCCCCGTACTCCTTGAGCTTCTCGGCCTGCTCCGCCAGCGTCAGGGCCTCGATCAGCTCGTCCAGGTCGCCGTCCATCACATCGTCGATCTTATAGAGCGTCAGCCCGATGCGGTGATCGGTCACGCGGCCCTGCGGATAGTTATACGTGCGGATGCGCTCGCTGCGGTCCCCCGTGCCGATCTGTCCGCGCCGGTTGGCGGCGTAGGCCGCGTCCTTCTCGTCGCGGAATTTCTGGTACAGGCGGCTCTTGAGCACCAGCATGGCCTTGGCGCGGTTCTTAATCTGGCTTTTCTCGTCCTGACAGGTGACCACGAGCCCCGTGGGCAGGTGCGTGATGCGCACGGCGCTGTCCGTGGTGTTGATGCACTGGCCGCCGTGGCCGGTCGAGCGGTACACGTCGATGCGCAGGTCGGAAGGCGCGATGCTGATTTCCACATCCTCCGCCTCAGGCAGCACCGCCACGGTGCAGGTGCTGGTATGGATGCGCCCGGAGGCTTCGGTGCTGGGCACGCGCTGCACGCGGTGCACCCCGCTTTCATACTTGAGCCGGCTGAACGCCCCCGCGCCGCGGATGGTGAACACCGCCTCCTTGACGCCGCCCAGTTCCGTGAGGTTGTAGCTCACCGGCTCCAGCCGGAAGCGGTGGCGCTCGGCGTAGCGCGTGTACATCCTGAGCAGCAGCGCGCCAAACAGCGCCGCCTCGTCCCCGCCCGCGCCCTGGCGAATCTCCACGACCACGTTACGGTCATTGTCCGGGTCGGCGGGCAGAAGGAGCAGCTTCAGCTCGGTTTCCTGCCGGGCGAGGCTTTCCTCCAGCCCCTGAATTTCCTCGCGCGCCATCTCCGCCATGTCGGGCTGCGCAAGCATCTCCCGCGCCTCCGCCAGCTCTGCCTGCATGCGGCGGTAGGCGTTGTAGGCTTCGACCGCCGGTTCCAGCCCGGCGTGCTCCTTGAGCAGCTTCTGGTACTGCTCCGTATCGGCGATGGTTTCGGGCTGGATGATCGCCTCGCCGATCTCCTGATAGCGCCCGATCATCCAATCAAATTTCTCAAACATGCGTTGCTCCTTTGCTTCTCGCCCCGCTCGCTGCGGATACGACGCCCCATGGTTCGCGCTTCCCGGGCAAAACGGCAACGCTAGGTCGGCTGCGCCGCGCGCCGGGCCGATACGTAGCGGCGCTTCCGGTACAGATCAAGATGGAAGCGCGCGTCCGTAAAGGCGCAGGTTTCCCGCAGCAGGCCGATGACCCCCAGGGCTTGGCCGTCCCCCACTTCCATCAGGAGATAGCCGCCTGCCCGCAGGCAGGCGGGCGTCTCCGCAGCCAGCCGCCGGTAGCAGTCCAGCCCGTCCGCGCCTCCGTCCAGCGCGAGGCGCGGCTCCCTGAGCACCTCCGGCTGCAGAGTATCGCACGCCGCGCTTTCCACGTAGGGCGGGTTGCTCACGATCACATCGAAGGTTTCCCCGGCGACCGGCGCCAGCAGGTCCCCCTGCAGGAAGCGCACGTCCGCCCCGAGCCGCCGCGCGTTTTCCCGCGCCAGCGACAGCGCCTCCGCGCTGATATCCGTCGCGGTCACGCTCGCGGCCGCGCGGTTGCGTTTCAGCGTGACCGCGATGGCGCCGCTGCCGGTGCCAACGTCCAGCACAGCCGGGGCGGGAAATTTCATCATCATCCGCAATGCCAGCTCGCACAGCATCTCGGTTTCCTGCCGCGGGATCAGCGCGCGCGCGTCCACGGCGAAATCCAGCCCGTAAAAGCAGCGCGTGCCCAGCAGGTAGTGAAGCGGCTCCCGGCGGGCGCGTAAAAGCAGGAGTGAACGAAACCGTTCCTCCTGCATGCGCGTCAGGCTCTCCCCCGCTTTCAGCCGGAGGGTGAGCGGCTCTTCGCCAAGCACCGTGCACAGCAGCTCGACCGTGTCCAGCTTCGGATCGGGCACGGCCGACAGCGTTTCGGCGCCAAGCGCGATCGCCTGGCGTATCGTCATCATTCAGTCCATCATCGCCGACAGCGGTTGCGCCGCGTCACGGCCGTCCGCGCCGGTTTCCTCCGCCGAGTCGACCTGCGCGCCGTCTTCCGGCACGGTCGTCCGCGCGTTTTCAGCGGCGTCCGCCCCCTTCGTTTCGTCGGCTTGGGCGGGCGGCGTGTAGGCCGGGTCGCTCTCGGCGTAGCCGTGCAGCACGGCCCAGCCTTCGGGGGTCAGCTTGGCGTGGGCGGGCATGCCGTGCAGGGCCACGTTCATCGCCACGATGGCGCACTCCACCATCTCGTCGGTCGGGGGGCGGGTGGTCAGGCGTTGCATTTGCAGGCCCGGCCAGCGCAGCGTGCGCGCCAGCCTGGTTTCGCTGTGCGCAAGGCCCTTGAGGGCTTCAAAGCTCACGCCGGCGACGATGGGCAGCAGCGCAAGTCGGCTCAGGAGCCGCCAGACGAACTCGTTGCCCTGATAGCCCACCAGCGTAAACAGCACGATGGAGATGACGAACACAATCAGCAGGAAGCTGGTGCCGCAGCGCGGGTGCAGCGTTGAGAACTGCTGCGCGTTTTCCGGCGTCAGCGGCAGCTCATGCTCATGGCAGTAAACGGTCTTGTGCTCCGCGCCGTGGTATTCAAACGTTCGGCGCACATCCGGCACCGCCGCGCAAAACAGGATGTAGGCGATCAGGATCAGGATGCGCAGAATGCCGCTTAACAGGTTGACCAGCCAGCTCATGGAAGCGTCCGGCCAGAAGCCCTTCAGCAGCTTGGCAAACATCTCCGGCAGCACGAAAAACAGGCCCACGGAAAGCACCACGGCCAGGACGATCGCCGTGCCCATCACGATTTTGTCGATCCCCTTGCCGAGCTTCCGGCTGAGCCATTTTTCGAACCTGGTTGGTTCCTCGTCCAGAATGCCCAGCATGTCGGTGCTTTGCTGGAGGGTGCGCATGCCCATGGAGAGCATCGTCAAAAAGCTGACCGTGCCCCGCACAAAGGGCCAGCCCATCCACTTGTGCTTCTTGGAGGGGCTTACGTAGGTATCGCGGCGCACAACAATGGTATGGTCGGGGCGGCGCACCGCGATGGCGATCGCGTCGGGCGCTTTCATCATCACGCCCTCCATCACGGCCTGGCCGCCGATATCCACGCGCGGGCAGCTGTCTTTCTCTTTCTTCATCGGTTCGGGTTCCTTTCCGCCCTTGACCGGGCAACATATTCTCTTCGACATGCCGCGTCGCTTCTCCTGCCGCCTTCCCCGGGCAGCGGACCGCGGCGCGCTCAGAATTCCATTTTCAGGCTCCGGCTGAACAGGCTGTCCAGCGCCTCGCGGGGGTCCGCCCGTTCGTAGAGCACCCGGTACACCGCGCGACTGATGGGCAGTTCCACCCCGGTTTGCGCTTCCAGGTCCATCAGCGCCCGCACGGTGTAATACCCCGCCGCCAGCTCGCCGTAAGGCTCGCCCGTGACCACGCACTCGCCGAAGCGCCGGTTGTGGCTGTAGGGTGAAAAAATCGTGGCTTCATAATCGCCCAAATGGCACAGCCCGTAGGCGGAAAGCTCGTTGCCGCCCAGCGCGGCGATCAGCCGGGCGACCTCGCGGGTGCCGCGGCTCATCAGCGCACCCTTGAGCGTGCCCAGCCCAAGGCCGTCCAGCACGCCCGCTGCGATGCCCACCACATTCTTGGCGGCGGCGCCGATTTCGTTGCCAATCAGGTCGCGGCCGTAATAAAAGCGGATCAGTTCCCCGGAAAACGCTTCGACCAGCCATGCCTTGAGGGTTTCGTCCTCACTGTCGATCACCATGCAGTTGGGCACGCCGCGCGTGAACTCCTGCACGTGGCCGGGCCCGATCCAAACGGCGACGGGCTGGCTTTCGCCCAGCTCGTCGGTTACGATCCGGCTCAGCCGTTCGCCCGTGCCGATCTCCAGCCCCTTCATGCACAGGACGACCGGCCTGCCGCCAAGCGCGTCCGCGTGGGCGCGAAGCAGGCCCCTTAGGCTTTGCGAGTCCACGGAAACCAGCATGATTTCCGCTTTTCCGGTCAGCGTGCTGGTCAGCCCGACAGACGGGGGGAGGGTCACCAGCCCGTTGGTACGGGTTTCCCGGAACGCCTTCATGTGCGCGGACGTTTCCCGCCCGTACAGCTCCGCCCTGTGGCCCAGCCGGTCGGCATACCAAGCCAGAAAGGAGCCCCAGCGCCCGCAGCCGATCACCGTTACCCGCATGCGCATCCCTCCCGCGGGGTATCATAACACGTTACCGACGGCCGCGCAACCGACGCCGATTCGTTCATTATATCCATCCCACGGCGGGCCGAAACCGGCTAGCGCCTGTGTTCGCAAGGTTTGGAAGACCGTGGAAATGGATTGACGAAATTTCCTAAAGCGTTTATGATGTGATTACACACATCAAAGGAGGTACCCTTATGCTTCTGGATGGCAAAATTTGGGTTGGCACCGGTAACCATACGCCCATTTGCCTGCTGCCGAACATGGCGAACCGGCACGGTTTGATCGCCGGGGCGACCGGCACCGGCAAGACCGTGACGCTCAAGGTGATGGCGGAAGGTTTTTCCGCGATGGGCGTACCTGTCTTTTTGAGCGACATCAAAGGCGACTTGAGCGGTATGGTACGCCTTGGCGAGAATACCGACAAGATCGCGTCCCGGCTGATGTCGGTGGGCGTGAACAACTTCAAGTTTGAAACCTACCCCACCGAGTTCTGGGATGTGTACGCCGAGCAGGGACACCCGGTGCGTACCACCGTAAGCGAGATGGGCCCGCTGCTGTTGGGACGCATGCTCAACCTCAACGAAACCCAGGCGGGTGTGCTCAATATCCTCTTTCGCGTAGCGGACGACGAGAACATGCTGCTGCTGGACATCAAGGATATCAAGGCGATGCTGGCCTACGTGGGCGAAAACGCCAGCCGCTACACCCTCAACTACGGCAACGTGAGCAAGGCGACCATCGGGGCCATCCAGCGCGCCGTGGCGGTGCTGGAGGATCAGGGCGGCGACCGGTTCTTCGGCGAGCCCGCGCTCAACATCGCCGACTGGATGCAGCAGGACGAGGACGGCCGCGGCACGATCAACATTCTGGCCTGCGACAAGCTGTTCCTGAACCCGCTGATGTATTCCACCTTCCTGCTGTGGATGCTTTCGGAGCTCTACGAAACGCTCCCCGAGCAGGGCGATTCGGACAAGCCGCGCATGGTGTTCTTCTTTGACGAGGCGCACCTGCTGTTTGCCGACTGCGGCCGCCAGCTGATGGATAAGATCGAGCAGGTGGTTCGCCTGATCCGCAGCAAGGGCGTGGGCGTGTACTTCATCACCCAGAACCCGGCGGACGTGCCCATGACGATCCTGGGCCAGTTGGGCAACCGCGTGCAGCACGCGCTGCGCGCCTTCACCCCGCTGGATCAGAAGGCCGTCAAGGTGGCGGCGCAGACCTTCCGCGCAAACCCCGCGTTTGACACCGAGGAGGCCATCACCCAACTGCAGACGGGCGAGGCGCTGCTCTCCTTCCTGGATGAAAAGGGCGCGCCCTCGATGGTCACCCGCGCGACCATCCTGCCCCCGCAGAGCTACATGGGCGCGATCGACGCCGACCTGCGCAGGACCTTCATCGACACCAGCCGGTTCATCGGCGTGTACGAGGAGAAGATCGACCGCGACAGCGCCTACGAGTACCTTGCCGCCACCATGAACCTCGGCCGTCCGGCCGTACCGGCCCCCAAGGCCGCGCCCGCCATGCCGCAGGCTTCCGCGCCGGTGACGGTCGCCGCGCCTTCGACCACCTTCATGGTGTTCGACCCCGCGACCAACAGCTATGTCGCCAAGCAGCTGGATACCCTGACCCCCGTTGCGGAAGCGCAGCCCGCTCAGGCTCAGCCGGCCGCAGCGCAGCCCGCCGCGCCCGTGCAGGGCCCGACCATGCGGCAGAACGTGCTGGTGCTGGACCCGGCCACCGGCCAGTATGTGCAGAAGGAAATGACCATGACGCTGGACACCGCGACCGGCCGCTACATCCCCGTGACCACCGAAGCGGAGGCGCAGGCCGCCGCCAAGGCCGCCAAGGAAGCGGAGGCCCTGAAGGCCAAGCAGGAAAAGGACGCCGCCAAGGCCGCCAAGGAAGCGGACGCCGCCGAGCGCCGCAAGCAGGCGGACGCCCTGCGCGACGAGCGCGCCGACCGCGCGCGCCGCAACGACAGCATCCTGGGCCGCATCAAGAACACGGCTATCAACACGGCGACCCGTTCGGTGGTAAGCGAGCTGACCCGCGGCCTGCTGGGCACGCTGACGGGCAAACGGTAATCGGTCTCCGCAAAAGAACGTCAGCAGGCCGGGACCGATCTCCCGGCCTGTTTGGCTTTCGCCTTCGGCAGGCTGCCGGCCGGTCCGGCGCGCGCCAAGCGATCTCCTTTCATGAACGCATCAAGGCATACGCGTCATTTGCCTGTGGGGCGAGGAGCGGAAGCGAAGCCGCAGCAGGGTTGCGGCGGGCCTCCGCGCCAAAGCCACGGAAGAGAGGCGCCGGGAGAGGGAGGCGTTCCGGTTTTCCAACCGTATCACTCCGCGGCCGGTTCCTTGAGTCCGAACACCCCGCTGACGCTCCTCACGCTTGTGTTGTGCGCGAACTTGCCTGTCCGGTTCAGCTGTGTGCCCAGAAAGAGCATCGCGGCGGTCTGCCCGCCGTCGAGGTTGAGCGCTTCGGTCACGCCGACTTCCAGCATCCGCTGCGCGATCCGCCTGAGCCCGCAGCCCCGGCTGCCGTCGTGCCGGCCCTCCGCCACCACGGCGAAATAATGCCACGGCTCGATCATCCCGATGGCGCTGCGCGGCTCATGATCCGCATAGCCCGTTTCCAGGCGGGCGTCCATCACGCCGTCCCGGATGAGGATCGGCCCGAAGCTCACCACCTCCAGCGCGCCCATCGCCAGATACTGCTCGCCCGTATACTCCCGCGCGCCGAAGGTTTCCAGCGACCCGTCCGGGAAAACAGCCAGCGCGTCCAGAGGCGGGAAGGGTTTGCCGCCCCCGTGGTAGACGCTGTCGAACAGCAGCTTGCCGTTACGCACGATCACGCCGGGTTTCAGCTTGCGGCTGCCCGCGCGGTCGCCGAAAAAGTCGTCGGTCTGCGCGTAGATCAGCCCCTCCTGCCGGGCGATGGCGTCGGGCCTGCGCAGGTGCTTCGCGGGATACTTTTCCGCGCTTAACACACAGCGAAGCGGTGCAGCAGGGGAGCAGCGCAGGTCGGCCTCGTACCAGATCAGCGGGGTTTCGGGATCCCAGCGGCGGTAGATCTCCACGCGCAGGGCTGCGCTTTCGTACAGCCAGTGCCCGGCCTCCACGTCCCGCACGATGACGGGCGCGGGCTGCACGGCTTGCGGCGCGGGCGCCTCGGCCGGTGCCGCGGCGTCCGGCACAAGCACGAGCGCGCAGGCGAGCAGCCCGGCGCAGGCATGGCGCCTCGCCCCAACGGTCAGTGCGCGGCGTGGGCGTCTCACCTTCACGGCTTACCGCCCCGCTTTCCCCCGGACAGCGGTTTCCCGGCCGGCCCGGGGCGCGGCTTCCTGTCCGTTTCGTGGTTCGCGGCGTTTTGAGCCGCCTTGCGTCGAGGCTTTCCGGCAAGCCCGCCGGCCGCGCTTCCCCCGGCGGGCTTGCGCCGGGGCGCATCGCCCGCGCCGGCGGACGTGTCGGCCTCTGGGCGACCGTCCGGGTACAGGTACGGCGCGCGACGCCTGAGCGCCTTCTCCCCGGCGACCGAGAAGCCGAAGAAGCCCGCCTCCGCGCCCATCACGCGGTATTTGCCGTGCACGTGTGCGATCAGTCGCATGGCCGTTTCGTCCAGGCTGCCGTCCGCGCGGATGTAGCGCTCGTTCACGCATACCTCCACGATGTCGGCCAGGAACAGGTCGTGGCTGCCCAGCGCCAGCACCTGCCTGACCCGGCAGCTCAGGTATGCGGGCGCTTCCATCAGCGCCGGGGCCGTGTTGAGCCCTTCCGCCCGCATCGCGGTAAGCCCCAGCGCCGCGAACTTATCCACCTCGCGGCCGCTTTTCACGCCGCAGAAATCCATCGCGTACAGGAGCGCCTCCCCCACCAGGTTGACGGTAAACTCGCCGGAGCGCAGGATCAGCCCGTGGCTGTGGCGCTCGGGCCGGAGGCTGATGGAAAGCACCGGCGGTTTGGTGCAGCAGATGCCCGTCCATGCGACGGTGACCAGGTTGGCGCCGCCCGTTCCGGTTTTCCAGCCGTCCTGTTCCGCGCAGCCCACCAGCACCGTCGGCGTCGGGCAAAGGTAGGTTGTCGCGCCGATTGTCCGAAAACGTTCGTCCGTCATCATTCCGCGCTCCTCTTGTCCTGCGGGTCGCACTCGCGCACCATCAACCGTAGCGGCAATGCCATACCGCCGGTCGTTAGGAGGGATCCCCCTGCCCCGCTATGAGTTTAAGTACCGCAGGCCGCCCCGGCGCAGGCTGCGCCTTTCGCGCGCGCTGCTGGCGCTGGCGGCGCTCCTGCTGCTGGCTTATCCGTTCTTTGAGGCGTATCACCTGACGGTCGACCGTCACGTCGCGGCCATCGCCGATCTGCCCAAGAACCTGAAAAACCTGAAAATTGTGTATGTCACCGACATTCACGAAAGCGCGCGTTACCCGCAGGCCCGCGTGGACGCGCTGGTAAAGGCGATCAACGGCCTGAGCGCCGATCTGGTGCTGTTCGGCGGCGATTACGCGGATACGCCCGACGGCGCGTTTGCGTTTTTCCAACGGATGCCCAAGGTATACGCGCGTCTGGGCGTCTACGGCATTCTGGGCGAGTGCGACCTTGCGCAGGATCAGAGCAACCTGACCGCGCTGGTCAAGGCCATGACAAACGCGGGCGTGCTGCCGCTGGTAAACACCGTGGGCAAGGTGAAAGTGGGGACGATTTACCTGTACGTCGCCGGGTCGGACGACTACGAAAACGGCCACCCCGACCTCAAGGGCCTCGCCGCGCAGGTGCGCAGCGACGATTTTGTGATCCTGCTGGCGCATACGCCCGATCTGCTGCCCGACGCCCTCAAGGCCGCCGGCTCGGATGGGGACAACCACTGGTTTGATTTGGCGCTGTTCGGCCATACCCACGGCGGACAGGTGACGCTGTTCGGGCTGCCGCTGCTGCCCAACTTCGTGCCGGATGTCGGCCGGCGCTACCTTTCCGGCTGGCTGGAGGAAAACCGCGCAAGCCTTCTGGTGAGCAACGGCGTAGGCACGTCGTATTTCCCGGCGCGCCTTTTCGCGCCGTCCCAGATCCACCTGATCACGCTCAAGCAGAAAACCACCTGAACGGAGCCGCCGCCAAGCGCCACGCACCCGTAGCCCCTTTGCCGGACGCCCGTCGAAAAGGCCCGCCGCTTCCTGCGCCGGGCCTTTTCCTGCCTGCCCGGCCGGTCAAACCGCCGCGCCTTCCGCTCCGCCATGACGCCAAACCCCCGCGGGCGGCGATCCGGCGCGCAACGCGCCAAGCCTCGCCCCATACCCGCGCCGCCGGCGAACCCTTTGGCGGCTGTCGCGCCTACCGTGCCGCAAAGCCGGTACCCCTGTGGGAAACCGCCCGCCGGTCCCATCGCCGGGTCTTGTTTCAGGCGCGCTCCGCCTGAGCGGCCTGTACGGCGCGCACGCGTTCCAGCGTTGGCGGATGGAGCGGAATGGGAAATTTCATGATCGCCGCGGCCGCGCAGGCGGAGGCAAAGCCGACGGTTTCCGCGTCGGTCATGTGTTTGAGCAACGCGTACACGCAGGCCGCCTTGAAGGCATCCCCCGCGCCCAGCGTGCTTTCCGGCTTCACGCGGTAGGCCGCATGCCGCACCGGCGGCGTTCCCGGACGGCCGTAGAGCAGATCGCCGCCGCCCGCCGTGAGGATGATCAGCCCCCGGCAGCGTTGCAGGTACGCTTGAAGGATCGTTTCCCGCGTTTTTCCGGGAAACGCCTCCCGCAGATACTCCCCGCTCAGGGCCACGACGGCCGCGTCCCGCGCGATGCGGCTGTCCGGCGCGCAGTCGATAGTCACGTAGGGAATCCCGGCCTCCGCGCACAGCCGGGCCGCGTCCTCGCTGGCCTGGCCGAAAAACGGATCGATCCCCGCCACGCGGCAGCCGTGCAGGTGAGCCGCTTCCGGGCGGTTCCACCGATAGCCTTCCGGCCCCTGAAACGCGCCGAACATGCCCAGGCACGTGCGCGCGTCCCCGTCGATCAGCACCGTATCCTCCAGCCCCTCAAACGTACCGTCGTAGGTGAGCAGGCTCAGATCGGCCGCCTTGTCCTGAAAATACGACATCACGCCGTCGCGGGTGGCGCGCCCCAGCCAGGTGCCCGCCAGCCGCACGCTGCAGCCCAGCGCGCAGAGCACCGCCGCACCCACGCCCGTTTCCCCGCCGATCAGGCGGTAACGCGCCGAGAGTTCACCGTAGCCGTCGCGCGGGGGCATGCCGTCGCGCAGGCGCAGGCTCGTCGTCATCAGAATCTGACCGTACAGGTAAATTTCGGGTTGCATCATATTCACGCTCCCTTTGGGCGTCGGTTGTCGCCGGCGTCGGGGCCGCCGTTTGCGCGGGTTCCCGCGGTTGTCCGGCCTGCGCTCGCGCCGGGCCGGGCGCAGGTCGGAGGCGCAATGCTTCAAGCCCACGCTGCGGGCCGGCTTTGCGCACCGCGATACGCAAAGCCGGACGGAACGGTCGTCCCGCCCGGCGGAATGGTCCGACCCGGCCGCGGTCAGTCTGCGCAGCTGTTGCAGCTGACCACGCCGCGCGCCGCGTCCAGCGTGACCACCGCGCCACTTTTGAGGATCTGCGTGGCGTTTTCCGCGCCGACGATTACGGGAATGTCCAGGCTCATGCCGGCAATCGCACCGTGGCCGTTGGGATCGTTGTCCTCCAGGATCAGGCCGCTCGCTTTGCGCACCAGCGGCAGCAGCCGGTTGGTGGTCTGGTTGATCACCAGAATGTCCCCGTCGTTAAAGCCGCGCTCGGCCTGATCCTCGTCGTGGGCGACGCAGAGGCTTCCGCAGACGTTGGCGCGGTTGACCCCGCGGCCCGTGACCAGAATATGCCCCACCACGTGCACCTTCATCAGGTTGGTGGTGCCGGAGATGCCCAGCGGCAGCCCGGCAGTCATCACCACCAGCTCGCCGTCGTGCAGCAGCCCGGCCTGCTCGCCCGCCTGCACCGCGCGCTCAAACAGCTCGTCGGTGTTGTGCGCCTCCTCGATCACCAGCGGGATCACCCCCCAGCTCAGGCTGAGCTTGCGGCGGATGGCCTCGTCCACCGTGCAGCAGAGGATCGGGCAGTTGGGCCGGTATTTGCTGATCATGCGCGCCGTGCGCCCGCTCTTGGTCACCGTCAGGATGGCCGCCGCGCCCAGATCGTGCGCGCTGGTCACCGTCGCGTGGCTGATGGCGTTGGTCACGTCCGGCGTGCGCTCGCTCTCGCGCTCCTTGAAGCGCTTGACATAGTTGATATCGGCCTCCGCGCGGCTGGCGATGCGCGCCATGGTGCGCAGGGCTTCCACGGGGTACTGCCCGGCGGCGGTTTCGCCGGAGAGCATCGTAGCGCTCGTGCCGTCGTAGATGGCGTTAGCCACGTCGGTCGCCTCCGCGCGCGTGGGGCGGGGGTTTGTGATCATGCTTTCCAGCATCTGCGTGGCGGTGATCACCTGCTTGCCGGAGGAATAGGCCTTGTGGATCAGCATCTTCTGGATCACGGGCACTTCCTCCAGCGGGATCTCCACGCCCAGGTCGCCGCGCGCCACCATGATGCCGTCGCTCACGCGCAGGATGTCATCGATGTTCTGCACGCCCTGATGGTTCTCGATTTTGGCGATGATGCTGATATCGCGGTGGCTGAACAGCTTGCGAATTTCCAGAATGTCCTGCGCGCAGCGCGTGAAGGAGGCGGCGACGAAGTCGATATCCTGCTGGATGCCAAAGAGGATATCCGCCCGGTCGCGCTCGCTTAAGAACGGCATCGTCAGCTCCGCGCCCGGTACGTTCACGCCCTTGTGATCGCTGATCTCGCCGTCGTTATCCACGCGGCAGGTGATTTCTTCGCCGGTTACGCGGGTCACGGTGAGGGAAACCAGCCCGTCGGCGATCAGGATGACCGAGCCTTCCTTCACGTCGCGGGGCAGCTCCTTGTAGCTGATGCCCACATGCGTTTCATCGCCGGGGTCGTCGGCGACGGTCAGGGTAAAGGTCCGGCCCTTTAGCAGGCGCACCTTGCCGGCCGCAAAGGTGCCGATGCGGATCTCCGGCCCCTTGGTATCCAGCATGATGCCCACCGGCCGCCCCAGTTCCTCCCGGATGCGCTTGACACGCGCGATGGTGCGGGCGTGGGTTTCGTGCGTCCCGTGCGAAAAATTCAGTCGCGCAACATCCATGCCGGAACGGATCATCTCCCGCAGCACGTCGTCGCTTTCCGTGGAAGGCCCCAGCGTGCATACGATCTTGGTTTTTCGGTATGTCATAGGTTTCCTTTCCGTCCGCCGATGGGACATGCAGGATGGGCCGTGGGCAGAAGCCGGCAGGCAAAGGCAGCCGATTCGGGCGTCGGGCGGCGCTTTTGGGCAGGAAACGGGGTTCGGGGAAAGGGGGGGCGGGTCGCTCCGCCCCGCCGGTCCAAGGCGCGCGCGGCAGGGTTGCCGCGGGTCGCGGCCGTTTGCAACCGCGGGTCGCCGCCCGCCCTGCCCGCCGTGATTGGGTTCGGCTGGCCGAAACCGGGTGCTTCGTCGGCGCGCACCGTGCCTGGCAGCCCCGCGGCCAGGCTCGGCGTCCGTTTCAGCTGGACTTTCGCGGCCTGTTCGGATCAGGGCCTGAAGGGGACGCGTTCCAGCGTCAGCAGAAACCGCTTGACCGGAAGCCCGCCGCCGTAGCCCACCAGCCCGCCGTTTGCGCCCAGCACGCGGTGGCAGGGGATCAGGATCGCCAGCGGATTGTGATGGTTGGCCATGCCCACCGCCCGCGCGCCCGCCGGATTGTCGCAGTGTTTGGCCAGTTCTCCGTAGGAGATGCTCTGCCCGAAGGGTACCTCGCGCAGGAGCGTCTGCCAGACGCGGTGCTGAAACGGGGTGCCAAGCGGCGCAAGCGGCAGGTCGAACGCCGTGCGTTCGCCGGCAAAGTAGGCGGCCAGCTGCTCCGCTGCACGGGCAAGCAGCGGCGTGCGGGTCAGGGTTTCCCCCTCGCGCACGTCCTGGGACAGGCGCGCTTCGCTCAGGTATGGGCCGCGCTCCACCAGCGTCATGGCGCCAAACGGCGTATCCACGACGGTGACCAGCCGCGGGAGCCGGGTTTTTTCCGCCAGCCTGGCTTCGTCCGGGTGCAGGGTAAGCATCGGTTCCATGGTCGCGCCCTCCTTCTGTCGTTCGCCCGCGTCCGGCGTGGCCCTTACGGCCTGCCCAGATGCACCGCGAGGCTTTCCTCCCGATAAACGCGCTTCCTCAGCTCACGCCAGAGGGTAAACGGCGCCAGGAACAGCACAAGGCAGCAAAGGCCCATCAAGGCGTAATCCCGGACCAGGTTGGCGCTGCCGTCCACGCTGAACTCCACCATCACGCAGACTCCGATCGCCGTAAGCGCGGTAAGCCAGGTCAGAATCAGCCGCTGGTTCGCTCCGCGCAGCCGCAGGAAAAAGCCGAAGTATACCGCAAGCGCCAACAGTACCGCCAGCCCGACGGGCCGTTTGCCGGTCAGGTCCAGCACATGGTTCAGGGGGTGGATCATCAAAAGCGCGACCAACCCCGCCACGGGCAGGAGCACCCACGCGGTCACCACGGTATTGCGTGCCTCCCGGATATGGGCGTACCGCGCGAAGAACACCGCCAGCGCCACCAGCGGGATCAGCGCATAGCCCACCTGCTGCGCGCGGATGAAGCCCAGGATCATATGCCCGTCGTCCCGGAGGCTTTCCAGCAGCACCTGACTCGCGCCAAACAGGGAAAACACGATCATCGCCACGTCGCCGGGCCGCGGTTTCCACCGCGGATGCCGCCCGAAGAACAGCCCCAGCGAAAACGAGAGGATCAAAAGCGCCGCGGCGGCCTCGTAGCGGTACACCGCCAGCCGGTAGAGCGTGAGCGTGCCGAGCCGGTCGGGCAGGAAGAGCCAGGGCAGCGTTGTAAGCAGCGTCCCGCCGACCTCCACCTGACGCCCCACGCCCAGCGCGCCGCCGGTCAGGCTCTCGGCCAGCCGTATGCCCAACACCAGCACGCCCAGCGGCACGGCCGTCACATCCGCCAGCACGCCGAAGCGCACGCCGCAGGCGCGGGCGGCGAGCCACGCGGCTACCAGGAGGCCGCACAGCGCGCCCAGCAGGCTGTAGCCGCCGTCCCAGAACGCGAGCATCCTCCAGGGCTGGGAGATGGTTTCCGTGTAGTAGGCGAAGTTCGCCGCGCAAAACAGCAGTCTGGAAAACAGCAGCGCCAGCGGAATGCCCATAAGCCCGAACAGCCGAATCGCCCCGGCGGGCAACCGCCGGCGGTAGCCCAGCAGCCCCGCCGCACCCAGATAGCAAAGCGCGCTGAAACCGACAACCAGCCCGTACCAGTGCCCGGTGAGCCCCAAAACCGTAAAGCTCATCGCGAAGCCTCCGTTTACTGCGCCGCGCCCTGCTCGGTGGCGGATGCGAAATAGATGATATCGTTGACGGAGCGTTCCTCCACGTCCTTGATGCTGAGCAGCCGGTTGTGGTACACAAGCGCGGAGCTGTTGCCGCCGTCCAGGTTGTAGGCTTCCTGACAGCCGATCTGCCCCATGAAGGCGGCCAGCGTATCCAGCGTGACGCCCTCGGAATCGGCGATGCGGCCGTCCACGGTCACCACGGCGTAGGTAAGCGGGCCGATCTGGCCGATCGCCGCGCGGGGCTCCTGCCCGAAGGGATTCCAGCCGTATTCCTTGGGCACGTTCTGCACCACGCCGTCCATGACCAGCGCGGGGCCGAAAAAAAACGCGTTGAGGATCTCATGGCTTTCCAGAAGGGACTCGATGGCGTTTTTCTGGTTGGTTTTTCCGGCCAGCACCAGATGGAAGTCCGCGTTTTCGTCGATCAGCAGCAGGTCGTAATTGTCGCTGACCTTCTTGCGCAGCGTCTCGCCCTGCCGGACGATATAGCCGCCGGTGGATTTGGAGAAGAAATCGCCGTTGACGGCGACCACGGCGTTCACGCTCCTGGCCAGCGTGCTGGTGGGGATGGTACGGCTGCTGTTGACGCCCCCGGCCACGGCGGTGCGCAGCTGCGAGGGGGTGGCGATCTTCACATAGGCGACGTGGTAGATGCTGTCGTCCTGCCTGACCTCCTGCACTTCCACAATTATGGTATCGTCGCGGTAGCCCGCGTCGGTGAAGTTCGCCTCCACCGGCGCGCGTCCGACGGTTTCAAGCGAGGTGTCCAGCATGGCGATATCGTTGACCGGCAGGATATCGCTCAGCGCGGCGCTCGCGATCACCCGGTAGGGTTTCAGCGACGCGCCCCAGTCGGCGTCCGTCGCGTCCTCGTCCCAGTCGATGGGGGCCTCGTCCTGATAGCGGCTCGCCGCCTCCGGCAGGATCGCGCCGGAAGGCACGGCAAACGCGCAGGATAGCGCAAGCAGCAACACCGCGGCGCTTAAAAGCGCCATCCAGGTCTTCGTGGTTTTCATGAACAGAATCGTTCCTTTCCTTCGGCGAGGCCGCAGGATGTTCGCGGCGGCGCGCCCGGTTGAATCATCGCTTTCCAGCGCTTATTATACCCTATTGCGCAGGGCACGGCAAGCGGTAACGGCGGCCCGGCGGGGCCGGAAGGGTACTGTTACAGCCTGCGCAGTTCGTCCATCCTCCGCTGATCTTCCAGCAGGGCTTCCAACAGGTACACGTTGCGGCACAGCGCCTGTCCCGCGGCCTCCACCGCCTTGATAAACGCGCCGCTTACGGCGCGAAGCCCGCCGGCCTCGGGCAGGGGGCAGGTTGCCCACGCGCGCGGGTCGATCTCCGCCGTCACACGGTCTTCCCCCTCCGCGCCGCCGGTCGTCAGCCGCATGCGAAGCGGAAAGACCCGGCAGGCCAGGGGGCGGTGCGCCCGCGGGCAATGCCCCTGGCACACCAGCCGCTTGCCGCCTTTGTACCACCGCTCGTCCTCCGCCAGCCGGAAGGGAAAGCCGTCGATGGGCCTGCGGTACAGGCGCTCCTCATACGGCCACAGCAGCATGCCGTTCTCCCCGGTTTCGTCCGGCTGGCAGCAGGCGGCGCCGCACAGCCGCCCGCAGTCGGCGTTGAGCGGCGTTGCGTCGGTCAGGATGTTACGGGCCTTTACCAGCGCCCGCACCGCCAAGGGCGCGGCCAGCCACCCCATCAGTTTACCCATGGTCAACCTCCTCGCCGGCGGCGCGCCGTACGCGGCGCCCGCCGCCGTCATCATAGCAAACGCGCCGCGGGTTTTCAAGCGCGGCGCGCATCTCCTACGATGTCAAATCATGAGCGCTTCCCTCTCACAGCGCTTTTCTCCCGTGGCTTCGTCGTGAAAGCTCGACGCCGTCCCGCTGTGCCTTCGCCTCCGCTCCTCGTCACGGAAGAAAGCTGTTCGTGAGCTTGCGTACGCACTCCTGCATCAAAATCGTATCATACGCCGATTTTGCTTTTTCTTAACCGCCCGGACGTTGACTTTGCCCCGTCCCGAAGGTATCATGTCTTGTAGGATCGCCCCCGGATGATGAAGGAGGAAAACCGCATGAAGCTCAACACTCGCCGTACCGTCCTTGTCGGATTGGCGTTTATGTCCATCTGCGCGTTCTGGCAACTTTACGATAACGTCGTTCCGCTGATCCTCAAATACACCTTCGGCATGGAGGACGGCCCCTCCGGCATCATCATGGCGATAGATAACGTGCTGGCGCTTTTCATGCTGCCGTTTTTCGGCGCCCTGTCCGACCGGACGCGCACGCAGCTGGGGCGGCGTACTCCCTACATCCTGCTGGGGACAGCCGCGGCCGTGCTGCTGATGAACCTGCTGCCCGTCGCCAACACCCTGCGCCTGTTCTGGCTGTTCCTGGGCGCGCTGGCGCTGCTGCTGCTCGCCATGGGCACCTACCGCTCCCCCGCCGTGGCGCTGATGCCGGACGTCACCCCCAAGCCCCTGCGCTCCAAGGGCAACGCCATCATCAACCTCATGGGCACGCTGGGCGGCATCTTCACGCTCGCCGTGACCATCTTCATGCCCAAAACGGAGTCCGGCGGCACGAACTACATGCTGCTCTTCCTCGCCGTATCGGTTCTGATGGTCCTCGCGGTGGTCCTGCTTCTGAGATCCGTCAACGAAAACCAGCTGAGCGCCGAAACCGCGGCGATCAACGACCGTTACGACGCCGAGCAGGCCGCCAAACTCCCGGCAGCGGAGCAGGAGGCGGAGTTCCGGGCGCAGGCTTCCGCCAAGGGCGGCTTCCGGTCGCTGTCGCCGGAGGTTCGCCGAAGTCTGCTGCTGATCCTGGCCTCGGTCTTCTTCTGGTTTATGGGCTACAATGCCGTCACCACGGTGTTTACCAAGTATGTGTTCAAGCAGTGGAGTTACAGTCTGGACGTCGCCTCCGCGTTTCTGATGATCGCCACGGGCTCGGCGCTTCTGTGGTATGTGCCGGTGGGCCTGCTGTCGGCGCGCTTTGGGCGCAAGCGTATGATCCAGCTGGGCGTGCTGCTGCTCGCGGCCTGCTTTGGGGTGCTGGGGCTGTTCCAGACCTTCCACAGCGTGCTGTACGTTCTGTTCGCGCTGGTGGGCATCGCGTGGGCGACCATCAACGTCAACAGCTACCCCATGGTGGTGGAGATCAGTAAAAGCGCGGATGTCGGGCAGTTTACGGGCTACTACTACACGTTTTCCATGGCCGCGCAGATCGTCACGCCCATTCTGAGCGGCTACCTGATGCAGTACCTGGGTTACCAGATCCTGGCCCCCTACGCCGCCGCGATGGTGGCCGTGTCGTTTGTGACCATTACGTTGACCCGGCACGGCGATTCCAAGCCCGAGGCCCCGGGCGCCAGTCTGGAAGCCTTCGACGTTGGGGATGAGTGAGATGGGTTGGCTGATGACGGTCCTGATCCTGATGGCGCTGGTGAGCGCCCTGTACCTGTTTCTCATCGCCCCCGCCCGGCGGCGGCCCGACGCAGCCGGGCTGATCGACAGGCTGTACGCGCACCGCGGCCTGCACGACGGCAACCAGACGGTGCCGGAAAACAGCCTCGCCGCCTTTGCGCGCGCCGTGGAAGCGGGCTACGGCATCGAGCTGGACGTGCAGCTGACCGGCGACGGCCGGGCTGTGGTGCACCATGATGCCGATACCCTGCGCGTCTGCGGGGAAAGCCGCGTTATCCGGCGGACGCCGTACGCCGAGCTGCCCGCCCTGCCGGACGGCTCCGCCGTGCCGCTGCTTTCCGACGTGCTGGCGCTGGTGGCCGGGCGTGTCCCGCTGATCGTGGAGATCAAGCACTACGGCAGCCCCGCCGAAAACGCGGCGCGCGCGCTGGAAGCCCTGCGCGGCTACGGCGGGCCGTACTGCGTGGAATCCTTCCATCCGATGGCCGTGCGCTATTTCCGCAAGGCCGCGCCTGCGCTGCTGCGCGGCCAGCTGGCCATGGGCGGTCCCCGCGACCCGGCGGAAAGCGGAGCGATCGCCTACGTGGCGCTGAGCCTCCTGCTGGTGAACGCGCTGGGACGGCCGCATTTCGTGGCTTACTCCTGCGCGGCGGACCGCAACCTGTCCATGTGGCTGATGAAACGCTGTTTCCGTCCGCTGCTGGCGGCCTGGACCATCCGCGATCAGCGGACGCTGGACCGCGCGCGCAGGGACTACCGCATGCTGATCTTCGAGCGCTTCTCCCCAGACAAGCGGGCATAGGCGACCGCTCAGCCGCCGGCAGGGCCTGCGTGCCGCCTCCGGCGCGGATGCCGCGGAGGGCAGCCGGCAGCGCGCGGCAGCCCACGGTGCGCGGCAGCCAACGGGCGGGTTCCGTTCGCGCCCGGCTGCGGTATCACTTGCGCCGCGTGCGTTTCTGTTTTACGGTTAGCGTCGCGGCAAGGCAGTCGGGGGCGGAACCGGGTTCCCGGGGCGGGCTTTCGGGCCCGCTTTTTTTCGTGGCGCGCCTGATTCAACGCGGGGTTTTCTGTGAATCATGGTAGGGTAGCCCCGTATTTGCCAGCCCATTTGCCGGGGGCGCGCTTCCAGCCCCAGCCGCACCGTTTGGGCGTTCCGGCGCGGAGGCGGGGGCGGAGGCCCCGGTCCGCCCCGTCCGCCGACGGTTGCGGACTCCCGCTATTCGTGGTAGAATACAGCCTGTATCCACACGACATTTTGTGTGATCCCTCCCGCGCGGGAGGCGGAAAGGTGGCGCGGCCTTGCAGTTTTGCACACTGTTCAGCGGTTCCAGCGGCAATGTGGTCTATCTGGCCACGGAGCGCGGCGGGGTGTTGATTGACTGCGGCATGAGCGGCCGGCAGACGCTGGACGCCATCGCGCAGGCGGGGCTTGATCCCGCGCTGATCCACGCGATCCTGATCACGCACGAGCACAGCGACCACATCAAGGGCGCCGGCGTGGTGGCCCGCAAACTGGGCGTGCCGGTCTATGCGACCGAGGGCACCTGGGACGGCATGGCCGCCGCGGTGGGCGAACTGCCCGCGAGAAACCGGGTCGTGATTACGGCGGGCGAGAGCTTTTTTCTGGATGATCTGGAGGTCGCGCCGTTCTCCATCCCGCACGACGCCAACGACCCCGTGGGGTACCGCTTTTTCACCGGCCGGCACAGCGTGGCCGTAGCGACCGATTTGGGCTTTTTCTCGCGCGCCGTGAGCGACGCGGTATCCGGCGCGGAAATTGTACTGCTGGAAAGCAATCACGATCCCGACCTGCTCAAGCGCAACCCGCGTTACCCGGCGGCGCTGAAAACCCGCATTCTGGGCAAGAAGGGCCACCTGAGCAACGACGCGGGCGCGGAAGCCGCCGTGCGACTGGCGCAGAGCGGCACCCGCCACCTGCTGCTGGGCCACCTGAGCAGTGAAAACAACACGCCGGACATGGCCTACCGCACCGCGCACGCCGCGTTGACCGACGCGGGCGCGGCCGTGGGGCAGGATGTGACGCTGCACGTAGCGGCGCGCTTTCAGGCCAGCTTCCTTTATCGGGTCTGAGCCCTGCGGCCGAAACGCCGCCGGGCGGGAGGAGAAACATGGAATTTCGGGTCATGGACGAACCGCTGGTCTTGGAAGGCCACGGCGCGGTATTGCTGGTGACCGACTGCGACGGCTGCCCCTTTACCGTCGGCTGCCGTATCCGGGACGCGCGCGGCACGGTGCATGTGGTGGCGCAGATTACCCGGCAGGAGGGGCTGGTTTGCCTGCTGATCCAGGGCGGCGACGCGGACTATTTCGGGCGGCTGTTCCGCAATATCCGGCTGGACGCGACGCTGTTCACCCTGCTTGCGGAGGATGCGTAAGGTGAGCCTGACCATCCTGTGCGTGGGCAAAACCCGCGAGCGCTACTACGCCGACGCTGTCGCCGAATACCGGAAGCGTCTGTCCACGCTGATGCCCTGCGCCGTTACGGAAGTCGCCGACGAGCCGGAACCGCGCGCCCTTTCGCAGGCCGCGGTCGACCGGGCCACGCGTGCCGAGGCCGAGCGGCTGCTGAGCCGGATTTCGCCCGGCGCCTACGTGATCGCCCTGTGTGTGGACGCGCCTCAGCCGACCAGCGAGCAGCTCGCCGCCAGGCTGCAAGCCCTGTTTGTATCCGGGCGCAGCGACGTGGCGTTCGTCATCGGCGGGTCGCTGGGGCTGCACGAGAGCGTTCTACGGCGCGCGGACGAGCGCATGGGCATGAGCCGCATGACCCTGCCTCACCAGCTGGCGCGGGTGGTGCTCGCCGAGCAGCTCTACCGCGCAGCGAAAATCAACGCGGGCCAGCGTTATCATAAGTAACGCAAGGAACGCCGCGGCCGGGCTCGCCGGGGACCGGCGACCGCCGCGCGCCACAGGGGCCAGGCCGTACCGGCAGGCCGCAAGGGCAAACCGGTTGCCCGTCCGCCGCTCGCGGCGACGTCAGCCGCACGACCACGCGCCGTCGGGCGCAGCAGACAAGGGAGGGGTATGCATGCGTCGCACGGTCGCGGTTGTGCTGGTAACGGCGCTGCTGTTGCTT
>JAAYUF010000022.1 GCA_012517815.1 Clostridiales bacterium | reverse complement strand
GGCGGCCTTGCCCGCGACGGCACCTGCGATTGCGTGGGCATGGTGTTCGCGGCGATGACGCGCGCCGGACATGAGGATTACGAGCTGAAATCCTCCAACTACTTTGCTCGCGAGCAGATCAACGATATGATGCTCGACCTTTCGGAATCCGATGTGTTCCTTGGCATGGTCGTGTTCAAACGCCGATACGAGGGTGATGCGGGGTATAAGCTGCCGAATCGCGACAACGTTGGCGGCCGGTATTACAACGGCGATCTGACCGACTACTACCATATCGGCGTGGTGACTGGTGTCGATCCGTTGGTGATTACCCATTGCACATCCGGCGGTGGCGCCAATGGAACCACGAAAGACTACAGGCTCGGCGCCTGGTCCTGCGGCGGAAGGCTCAAGGGTGTCGATTACGATGATGACAACACTGAGGAGGGATCCACCATGGCATTCACCGGGCTATCCTGCACCGTTGTTGGTGGTGCGCTGAACCTGCGGGCATCCAAGAGCACGTCGAGTACCCGCGTTTATCAGATCCCCGAAGGCTCGCTGGTCTACTGCTACGAGGATGACGGCACATGGTCGCGGATCAAGTACGATGGCAACGGCAAAACCTACACCGGGTACGCGAAAAGCGAGTACCTGTCGGAAGCGGACGATCAGGACGGCGATACGGATATGGTCGAATCCGACGCTTCCACGGAAACGGATGGGATTACCGTTACCCTAACCCAGGCGCAGGCGGATGCCATCAAGGCCGTCGCCGCATTGCTCTAAAACGACGAAAGGGCTGCATGACGATGAATGATGTGCTGACGCTGGTTAAAACCTACGGGGATTGGATCATCTACCTGCTGGCGCTCTGGGTGGCGGTATCGAAGATTGCCAAGCCCATCAAAAGCATCCAGTCGGTGACAACGATGCTGTTGTGGAACAGCCTAGTGCGCGAACATGACGATTATATGCGCAAAGGCTATTGCCCAGCGTCCGACAAGAAGCGGCTTTGCGACATGCACGCCGAGTACCGGGCACGCGGGCTGAACCACCTTGCCGACGGATGGGAACGCGATATCATCAACCTGCCTGACGATCCGAAGGAGGAGTGACCATGCCTGCGTTGCCCAAGGCGCGTGACAAGCCGGATGGATCGCAAAGTGCAACCGGAGCCCAGAGCGCCTGGGGCGTGATCCTGTTTGCGCTGCAATGTGCCCAGCGCATCGGGCAATGGATCACGCTGCTGTACATCGTGCATGTGATCAGCACGCAGGTGGCCGTGATGATCGCGCCCGATATGCAAGCTGTGTTGCTGCCGATCCTGAACGACTGCCAGCCGACATACCGGCTGTGCATCGGCGCTTACTTCTCGAAGGCTGCCATCGAAAACACCCTCAAAATCTGGACCAGCATCAAGTCGCTTGGAGGATCGTCATCCTCATCGACCACATCCGGAAACGGATGAGAATGGAGGGACCCCATGAAACGGAAAACGGCTCGGATTCTTTCTATGCTGCTCGTGCTCGTGATGGTTTTCGCTTCGCAGGTGATCGGCATGGCCGCGCTGGCCAGCGCCGAAACCGTCACCCCTGCTGCTACTGCTGCCCCTGTCATCGACTGGGGTACGCTGGTGACGCAGGTGGTTGTGTGGATCATCGGTGCGCTGGCAGCGGTCGCTGCGTGGGCTTTGAAGAAATATGTGTACCCGTGGTTCCTGACCGTGATTGTGCCGTGGCTCAAGACGCACAACCTGATTGTCTTGGCTGAAATGGCTGTGAAGTACGCCGAGGCTGAGCTGGGCCGTTACACCGGGGAAGAAAAGTGGAAGCTGGCTATCGCGCTTATGCAGGCCAAAGGGTTTGACATTTACAGCGAAGATGTGATCGCGGCGCTGAAGGCGGCGTGGGAGATGCTTGACCTGGCTCAGATTGCCGCCGGCATCAAGAACGCTGAACCACCCGATAGCATTACGACCTGATATGTATAGAGGGCCCGCGGATAGCGCAATGCTATCCACGGGCTTATTTTTTGCTTGGTCGAAGATGATAGACCGGATCAGAACAGGACGTCGATTGTGAGCGCATGGACGGTGCTGAATCTGAGGCAAATTGCAGCTGTTATTGAGACTCAATCCGTGCAAAAAAGCAAGATATCACAATGCAGTTGACAGCGTATACAAGGATTGAGACGTGTGCATTCGGATATATTGATTTGTCGCTCCGAGAGGATGCTGTATGAGTCCTTACCCATACATATTAGCCCTTACAATGCTTCTGCCGTTCTATATCATTTGGAATGGTTTTATGTTACAATCATTGTGAATAGAACAGATAAAAGTATAAGCTTCGCATTGCCTTAGGATCGCATCATGTTTGTTTATGTTTACTAAACAGGCAGCATTCATGTGATATTATGGACCATTGTTAACAACAATGCACGATGTTGACACAACAACGTCATTGGCAGTAATAACGGTTGGGAGGTTAAGTCAATGTCGCTTGAGATGGTTGCGTCCATGATTGACAACGCCTTATTATTACTGGCACTTTGTGTAATATATGCGATCATCAATATACCCCCATACAAGTTGCATCGGTTGCTACCGGTTCTCAACGGATTGTTGATCGCTGCGATATGCATAATCATCATGTCGAAGCCATTTAAGCTTGCTGACGGTTTATTCTTTGACACACGATCGATTCTGATCAGTGTAACAGCACTCACGTTTGGAACAATCCCGACTGCACTTACGATCATCGCGGCCTCTGTCTATAGGATTATCCTTGGCGGCTCTGGAACATTGCCTGGGATAGCGGTTATCTTCACCAGTGCTTTGATTGGTTTGATTTGGCGACGTTGGCTAAACCAGAAAATGATGAAAATTCGCTGGCTAAACGTTTATTTAATGGGTATCGCTGTCCATATCACTATGCTTGGCTGTATGCTTTTCATTTCGTACCCCGAAAATCTTATGGTCGTTCGTGCTATTACTTTGCCGGTGATCGTCATTTTTCCGATCACCTCCATGTTGCTCAGCCTATTGCTCATGCAGCAACAGGATTCGGTTCAGTATCGTGAACAACTCGAACAATCCGATGAAAGATTCCGGGCGCTGTTTGATCAGGCACCTTTAGGGTATCAATCACTAGATATCAACGGCTGTTTCATCGACGTAAATCAACAGTGGCTTAACACGCTTGGATACAGTCGTGAAGAAGTAATCGGCAAATGGTTTGGTGACTTTCTTTCACCGCCTTACCGAAACGCATTTTGCGAGAGATTTCCTGTTTTCAAGGCACAGGGACAGATCCATAGTGAGTTCGAGATGATCCATAAAAATGGAACATTGGTTTTTATCTCATTCGAAGGCAGAATTGGTTACGAATATTCAGGTGAGTTTAAGCAAACCCATTGTATCTTACAAGATATCACAGAAGAGCGCAAAGCCAAGCAGAATTATCAACTACTATTTCATGAGATGCTCGATGGCTTTTCTGTTCATGAGATTATCTGTGATAATCTGGGGCAACCCATTGACTATCGGTTTATTTCTGTGAATCCGGCCTTTGAAAGCATGGTCAGGCGCAGCGCTGATGAAATCATTGGAAGAACAGTGCGGGAGGTTTTTCCGGGTATCGAACCTTACTGGATTGAAATATACGGGAGAGTTGCGCTAACCGGTGTTCCTGTAAGGTTTGAGAACTACTCTTCAGCTCTCGGAAAGCATTTTTCTGTAAGTGCATATCAGCCGATGCCAGGATACTTTGCATGCACCTTTGTCGACATTACGAAACGCAGACAGTTGGAAGAGCAGATGCAACAGAACTTGAACGACTTGATGAGATCACAGCGAATTTCCCATGTAGGAACATGGAGGTTGAATCTGGCGTCAAATCAAGTTGTCTGGTCGGAGGAACTGTACAGAATGTACGGTTTTGATTCATCCGTTCCACCGCCGCCCTACACAGAGCACATGAAGCTGTTTACACCGGAAAGCTGGAACACTTTATCGTCCTCCCTTGAGAAAACCAGAACAACAGGAATTCCCTATGAACTTGAGCTGGAAACGGTAGCTAAGGACGGATCGCATGGCTGGATGTGGGTGCGGGGTGAGGCTACAAAGAATTCGGGTGGCATGATAACCGATTTATGGGGAGCGGCGCAGGATATTACTGAACGCAAGAAGATCGAGAACAAGATGCGCCACTTAAGCACTCATGACTATCTAACAGGACTAAAAAACCGTAGATATTTCGATGCGGCAACGGAACAACTTAATTCCGCAGAACAGCTACCGTTGTCATTTATTATCGGAGACATCAATGGATTGAAGCTTATAAACGACACTTTTGGACGCAAAGCCGGAGATACAATTATCATTGAAACAGCAAAAATCCTTGATTGTCACTGCAACTCGGACAGTGTTTTAGCTAAGACAGGCGGAGACGAGTTTAGCATCCTTTTACCCAAAACGAACCATGAAGACGCCGTTGCACTTATCAAACAAATCCAATCTTCATGCATGGAACAGCAAGTCAAATTAGGCGATGAATCGTACCAGATCAGCATATCCTTTGGTACGTGTACCAAGGTAGATATGGACACTGATATGGATGAAATCTATCGACAAGCTGAAGCCAACATGAATCAACATAAACTTCTTGAAAAAAGAAGTTCTTTCAGCGCAATCATATCATCTATTCAAGCATCCCTCTCAGCAAAAAGTCATGAAACAGAAGCACACTCAGAAAGACTTATGCAATTGGTTCAAAATATTGGTGTACTTCTTAATTTATCGCAGATTGATCTTGATCACTTGAATCTTCTGGCAAAGTTGCATGATATTGGCAAGATCGGCATCAACGAGCAGATTTTAAGCAAGCCTGGAAGATTGACCGATTCTGAATGGATTGAGATGAAAAAGCATCCAGAGATAGGATGGAGAATTGCGCTCTCTACCCCAAATCTTGCACCTATTGCTGAGTACATCCTTTGCCATCACGAGCGGTGGGATGGAAACGGGTATCCACGTAAGCTCGCAGGCAAGGCTATTCCTTTGTTGTCAAGGATCCTTACGGTTGTGGATGCTTATGACGCAATGACGCAGGAGAGGGTATACCGAAAAGCGATATCTCATGATGAGGCTATGGAGGAGATCATGAGAAACAGCGGAACGCAATTTGATCCACAGATTGTTCAACTTTTCAAGAACACGGTTGGCCTTGCTCTCCCCCAATCGTAGTACATTATTCAAACAAACTATGGAGGCGAACTGCATTTCTGTGGAATAAACCATGGAGTACCATTGAACTGCTTGAGTTCCGATATCTTCTGCACATAGTTGTTTACGAATTTCGGCAAACTGTTGAGAAGAAGGTGCGGTATGGGTTTTGATATCAAAACGTTAGTGCTGTGTAACTTCATGATCAATCTTGTCAATGTTTTTGTTCTTGCAGTCGTTTGGCAACAATACAGAAAAATCTTTTCCGGACTGAACTTATTGCTCATCGACATGATATTACAAGCTGTTGGTTTCCTTTTAATCCTATGTCGCGGGATACTCCCAGACATCATAACAATAGTTCTTTCAAACACATTGCTCATTGGAGGAGCGGTGTGCGTGCTGCATGGCCTCGAAAAATTTTTTCGCGTTACGAGTAAACACTTCGGTATTTACTTTCTTATGCTACTTTATTGCTCTGTATTGATATACTTGAGTATAGCCCAACCAAACCTTGGTGTAAGGGAAATCTTCATTTCATTAATGATTATGTTGGTTACCAGTCAAATTTGTCGATTGCTTATTTGGAGAATTGAACCTGGGTTTCAAAAGATGGCGAGATTTTTACTTGTCGTGTTTTGTGTATATTCGATTACTAGTTTCATTAGAGCCATTCTACTGATTGTCTTTCCATTGCAGACCAGTGATTTCTTCAAGTCTAGCTATTTGGATGCTTTGTTCATCGCCAGTTACTTGGTTCTTAGCGTTTTTGTCTCCATGGGGATTGTGTTAATAGTAAATCGGCGCTTGCTTGAGGAAGTTCAGGGCCAGAAGGAGAAGTACCAGACAACATTTCGATTGGCGCCCTATGCTATCATTCTCACAAAATTATCCGATGGAGAAATTATCGAAGTCAATGATGCTTTTGAACAAATATCTGGATATCAAATGCAGGAAGCTGTCGGTTACACAACCATTGAGCTCAATATTTGGAATCGTGAGGAGGATCGCCAATATATTGTCGATGAATTGTCTAAAGGGCATGATGTGCACAATTATGAAATGCATTTTCGTAATAAGAAAGGCAATCGAATAATCGGGATGATGTCAGCCTCAATTGTTGAATTCAATGAGGTGCCTTGTATTATTTCGACGGTTGGTGATATAACAGATCAAAGCCTTATGCGCGAGAAGCTACATGACTTAGCCATGCATGATGGATTAACAGGACTAGCTAATCGCATGCTTTTTTTCGACCGCTTTGAGATTGCAGCAGCCAATGCGCAACGTGAGAAGAAAAATCTGGCGATCCTATCTATTGATTTGGATGCTTTTAAAACTATCAATGATGAATATGGACATAATATTGGCGACATGATCCTTGTCGAAGTAGGCACAAGAGTAATGAACCTGTTGCGCAAGATTGATACGTTCGCACGTTTTGGTGGAGACGAGTTTGTACTATTGATTTGGGATGTTCAAGACAAAAAGGATGTCATCACCGTTATTGATTAAATAATGAGCAGCTTATCTCATCCATTCATAATTGATCAGCAGAGTATTCACATTTCCATAAGCATCGGAGTTGCTTTGTTCCCAAATGACGGAGTTGATATTAAAATTCTTTTGAGAAAAGCAGATGAAGCTATGTACCGCGTAAAACAAGAAGGGAAAAGCAATTACTCGTTCTTCATGTGACTGTCACTTCAATATTTGTACTGGGATAAATGACGGTGCACACGGCGATTTTTTTCGTACAGACATTGCGCTGTTGCAGTGTATTCGAGCCTACCAATGAGGAAACCATGTTTCGTTTTATTCAAGTAGACTGTTTATATACAATCAACTAGGATCGACTACTTTTTCGATTCATGACTCACTTTTCCATCAACTCCAGCACTCACCTCGTAGTCAATCTTATATTCGAAAGCATTAAATGAATTATGCATTCATAGTCTCCCTTCGACTTGTGATTGTCGAGGGACATGGCCCTTATTTTGCCTTCTTGACAAACGAATGTTCTCGTGTATATAATAATACAAACACGCGTTCCCGTTATTTGGAAAAGGTGGTGGTATCATGGGCCGGGTAATCCTGCACGTGGATGCCAACAGCTATTATGCGTCCGTGGAATGCCTCTATAACCCGGATATCCGTGACAAGCCTGTTGCCGTGGGCGGTGACATAGAAGCCAGGCACGGGATCATCCTGACGAAAAACAGGATCGCCAAACGGTACGGCGTGCAAACCGGAGAGGCCATCTGGCAGGCGAAACAGAAGTGCCCCGGGCTGATCTGCGTACCGCCGGATTACGGACTCTACATCCGATTCTCAGGCAGAATGCGAAGCATCTTTGAGCAGTATTCCAATCGGGTCGAGAGCTTCGGGTTGGACGAGGCGTGGGTCGACCTGACCAACAAGGGGACGAGCATTACAGACGGCGAGCGGATCGCCCATGAAATCCGCGAACGGATCAAGGGAGAACTAGGGCTGACGGTATCCGTCGGCGTGAACTGGAACAAGATTTTTGCCAAACTGGGCAGCGATATGAAGAAACCGGACGCGGTAACGGTGATCCGGGAGGACGACTATCAGCACAAAACGTGGGGCCTTCCGGTAGATGAGCTGCTCTATGTGGGGCGCGCGACCCGGCGAAAGCTGGCGGATGTCAATATTCGCACCATCGGGGCGCTTGCCCAGGCCGATGCCGAATGGCTGGACTACAAGCTGGGCAAGAACGGTTTGGTGCTCAAAGCGTTTGCCAACGGGCTGGATCAATCGCCGGTGATGCCGGTTGACTACCATATGGCCATTAAGAGCATTGGCAACAGCACCACCCTGCCGTATGACCTGGAAACGATGGACGATGCGCGCTGCGTGTATTATCTGCTGGCGGAAAGCGTGGCTGCACGAATGCGTGAGAACGGGTTTCGGGCACGCTGTGTGAGCATCAGCGCGCGCAGCACCACGCTGGTGACCAACGGCTGTCAGCGCGTGCTTAAGCACCCGACCAACCTCACGGATGAGATCGCGCAAATGGCGATGCAGCTTTTCTCCGAACGGTTCGCGCGGTTTCTGCCGTACCGAAGCGTTGGGCTCAGCTGCTCCATGCTCACGCCGGATACGTACCCGGTGCAGCTCGACCTGCTGGGGGATGAAACCGCAAGGCTGCGGAAAGAGACGCTGGAACGGTCTGTGGACGACCTGCGCAGACGATACGGTCATCAGATTGTGCAGCGGGGCGTCGTGCTTGCGAATAAGCGCTTTGCCGAGATCAACCCCAAGGAAGATCATACGATTCATCCGGTGCCTTTTTTCGCCGGATAACGGGAGGAATTATCGATGTCATGCAAACGGCCCAACCGGTACAAGCACTATGTGAAGGTGCGCGCCGACCACCTGCCGGATGGAACCATCAAACCGCTGATGTTCCGGGACGATGAAGCCGGCGGCGAGGTATGCCTGATCGATCAGATTATGGACGTGCGGGAGGCGCCGTCGCTGAAGGCCGGAGGGCAGGGCATCCGGTACACCTGCCGGGTGGGCGAGCGACAGGTGATGCTTTTTCATGATGCGGAGTTCTGGTTTGTGGAGCTGGGTGAGTAGTTTACCGAAGTGCGTACGACCGTCCCTTCATGACACGCAATGGATATATCATCCCGTAACAAGCGTGCTGGCAACAGGTTATGAGGATAGAAATAGGGAATTCATGCCGGTCGTTTTTGACTACCGTTTTGACTACCGTTTTGACTACCGTTTGACTACCAAAGCCTCGTTTTACCCCTCATTTTCGGTCAATATGGCCTGGGCGACGACCTACAAAAAGTCCCGGAAACCTTTAGTTTCCGGGACTTTCAGTGGTCTGGGTGACAAGATTCGAACTTGCGACCTCTTGAACCCCATTCAAGCACGCTACCAAACTGCGCCACACCCAGTTGCGCTTTCGGGCACGTCTGAAATCATAGCATGGATTCGATTTCGTGTCAAGCACAAATTCGCTGAAAACAGGACACGGTAGATTGCAAGTTGAATTGCCGCCCCCTTCCGGCCGCGCCACGCACCTCCGGGGGGGGGTACGCATCCATGAAGACGATGGATCGCCGAACGGTCTGCGCGCGGTTCATCCGGGACGCCATTCGCCTGCGATCCCTTCGCGTAGGTTTGCCAATATTTGTACCCTTGGATACAAATCGCCGGATAAGCCTGTCCCGGTTAACATTACCGCCACGTTCCCGCTCCCTGTGGGCATGCGGAAAACCGACGCTCGCACGCCGTTAAACAGGGCGCGGACGGAACGCTCCCTCCGTTCCCCGTCCAGCACAGCGCCGGCGTAATCCACATCGGTGGTCTTTAGTCCGGGAAGACGCTTGCCATATCACTTTCCAGCCTGCCCGGTACGGCTGCGACACGCGACGGTGTGCTGCTTGTCCTCTTCATAATCACCGCCCGCCGCGTCATCCGTTCCCTGCGTACCGGCAGGTGAGCCCTCGGTTCGACTGCCCGGCCACGCAGCCCGTTTTCGATGCTCTATCAGCGTGCGTAACGCCGCATGCTCCGGCCGTCGCTCGATGGGCTTCCCCTTCCCATTGGCATGCGAACCGCGTCGCCCGGTTGCCACGGCGGGCCGTTTGCGCTATAATCCCCAAAAGGAGATGAAGCCGGTGGCGTTTCAGCTGGCCTATACGGATCAGGGCATGGGCGATCCGCTGATCCTGCTCCACGGGAACGGGGAGGACGGCGGCTACTTTCTCGCGCAGACGGCTATCCTGTCCCAAACGCGCAGGGTACTGGTTGTGGATACCCGGGGTCACGGGCGCTCACCGCGCGGCGACGGTCCGTTCACGCTGGAAAGATTCGCCGAAGATCTAAGGGATTTTCTGGATTGCCGGGGACTCCGCGAGGTTGACATACTGGGCTATTCGGACGGCGGCAATATTGCGCTGCTGTTCGCGTTGCGCTACCCAGGCCGCATCCGTCGGCTGATCGTCAACGGCGCCAACCTCAATCCGTTCGGGATGAAAATGGGAACCTGGCTTGCGACCGTCCTTGGGTACGGATGCGCCTGCGCGGCCGCCCCGTTTTCCCGCCGCGCCGCCCGACGCAAGGAGTTACTCGGCCTGATGGCGACGGAACCGCACATCCGGCCGGAAGCCCTGCGGAAACTCACGATGCCTGCGCTGGTCATCGCGGGCACGCAGGATCTCATCCGCGCGGGCCATACGCGTCTGATCGCCCGTAGCCTCCCTCATGCGCGGCTGGTATGGGTGGAGGGCGGCCACGCCGTGGCGCGGGAAAACCCGGTGCCCTACAACGAAGCGGTATGGAGCTTTCTGTCCGAGAACGGTTGAGAGGCGCGCCGGACGTTGCCGCAGTGCGCTGAAACGGCAACGCCCGGGAAGAATTTAACGGGAATGGAAGATCAAAGCTTGACGCACCCCTTGAGAATGCTTATACTTTTTTTGGTTGCTATCCTTTGGCTCTGGGCTGTGACCGCCTGCGGGCGGATCGCCGCGACCGACAACCCAAGCGGAAAAGCGGGCTGAAACAATGAAAAAGGCAATCGTCACCGGAGCGACCGGATTTGTGGGGAGCTATCTGGTCGCTCAACTGAGTGCGGCGCAATACAGCGTCTGCGCCATGGTTCGAAGCCATGCCGGAAAGCCGGTTCTTCCCTTTCCCAAGGATATCCGGGTGGTGGCGTGCGAGCTGTCCGAGTATCGCAGTCCGGCAGCGGCGCAGGCCCTGCGAATGTACCGGGAGGCAGACGTTTTCTACCATCTTGCCTGGGAAGGCTCCGCGGGGCCGTCCCGCGGCGATTACATGCTGCAACTGGCAAACGTTCGCCATACCTGCGACGCCGTCTCTCTGGCTTCCGAGCTGTGCTGCGCCCGGTTTGTCGGCGCGGGCAGCATCATGGAGGACGAGTGCTTGCAGGCGCTGTCCGCCGCGGATGCGAACCCGCCGCCCACCTACCATTACTCGATCGCCAAACACGCCGCCTTCCTGATGGCCAAAACCGAGGCGGCCAAACGGAACATGCCCTTTCTGTGGGGGAAAATCTCCAACGCCTACGGAGCGAACGACCCCACGGAACGATTCATCAACACCATGCTTCGTAAAATGTTGAAGAACGAACCCTGCCTGCTGTCCCCATGTACCCAGACCTATGATTTCATCTATATCTCGGAGCTGGCGAGGGCGTTCCAACGGATCGGCGAGGACGGATCGCCCGGGGAAGCCTACTATATCGGCAGCGGCAAGCCGGCGCCGCTTCGCGCGTTTGTCGAAACCATGCGCGGCCTGACCGGCACGCGCTCGCCCATTCAGTACGGCGCGCTGCCGTGCAACGCCGCCAATCTGGACGCGGCCAGTTTCGACCACCGAAAACTGTTGCGGGATACGGGGTTTGTCTGCCAGATCGACTTCGCCCAGGGTATTGGAAAAACCCTGAATCAGCTTCAAATAGACGATTGAGGATCGTGCAGCATGGATCATTTTCAGTTTATCGGGACGGACATGCCTGGGGTTTCGATCATCAACTCCTTTCTGCAGGAAGACAACCGGGGTATGTTTGTCAAGTCGTTTGAGAAGGACATCTTCCGCGATAACGGAATCGATTTTTCCTGTAACGAGCTGTTCTTTTCCTATTCAACCAAGCACGTGATCCGCGGCCTGCACTTCCAGACGCACGCGCCGCAGGCAAAGCTCGTGGGTGTCATCAGCGGGCGCGTGTTCGACGTGGTGGTAGACCTGCGCGCCGAAAGCCCTACCTTTGGCCAATGGCGCGGTTTTTATCTTTCGGCGGTCAACCGGAACTCGCTGCTGATCCCCAGGGGTTGCGCCCACGGTTTCATCGCCCTGCAGGATGAGAGCATCGTGAGTTACCTTGGCGATGGGCCGTACGACAAGGCGACGGATACCGGCATCCGCTACAACGATCCGGAAATCGGCATCCGCTGGCCGATTAACAACCTGAACGACGCCATCGTATCCGAGAAAGATCAGCAGCTCATGTCGTTTGGCGAGTTCCGAAAACAATACAGGTTTGAGGTGTAACCATGGACGTTGCCGACTCCCAACCCCTGCCGACCAACCATACGTTTGTGATCTGCGCCTACGGGGAGAGCGAATATCTGGAGGACTGCGTCCGCTCCGTGGTTAGCCAGACGGAACCCAGCAATCTGCTCATCACGACGTCCACCGACCTGCCTCACATCCGGGAGATCGCGGATCGCTACCGGATCGGCCTGCGCGTGAACCCCGGCAGCGGCACCATGCAGGATAACTGGAACTTCGGCCTGCAGTGCGCAAAAACCGATTTCGTAACCCTGTGCCATCAGGACGATACGTATGCCTGCGCCTACTACCAGGGCATCCGGCCTTACCTGACCGACGATCTGCTCTACCTGCACACGGGCTACTGGAATATGGATCAGGAGAGGCGCTACCGGGATATCAACAACCGCCTGCGGGGCATCCTCAACGCCCCCCTGCGGATTCGGGCGCTGCAACGGCTCCGGTGGGTGAAGAGAGGTGCGCTGCGGTTTGGCAATTCCGTCTGCTGCCCTTCCTGCACCTATCACAAGACCGGCGCCCGCACGCCTTTGTTTCAGTCCGCCCTGACCCACGGGCTGGATTGGGACACCTACATTGACCTTGCGGATGCCCGCGGGCGCGTGGCCTATGTCGCCGGCCGCCTGTGCAACAAGCGCACGCACAGCCAAAGCGCGACCGTATCCGACATTCGAAGCGGCGTGCGCTATCGCGAGGATCGGTATCTGTTTTCGCGGCTTTGGTCGCGCAAGATCGCCTCGCTCCTGCTGGCGCTTTATCAGAAGATCTACAAATACAGCCTGTAACGGGAGGTTTGGGATGACGCATATCAGGTCCAATCCATCCGGACGCCTTGTCGCGGGCATCGCGTTTGGCATCTTCCTGCTCGGGATCGTAATTTCGGCGATCAACGTCCTGCTGGCGCCCTCTCCGTACAATCCGATGAACGCCGTCCTGTTTCGGGACCCGGGCGATTCGTTCATGGATTTTTTCCGCCCCGTCACGTTTGCCGTGGCTCAGGATCCCTACGTGTTTGTGGAAACCGGCGCGATTTATCCGCCCGTCTGCTACGTGCTTTTCCGGATCATCGGCAACGCGTTCGGCCCGGGGGCCGATCTGTCCGACGCTTTCGCGCTGCGCGCGCTGCAAAGCGGCCAGCTTCTGCTGATCCTGTTCATCCTGTTCAATGTGTTGCCGCTGTCCTACCTGCTGTACCGCAAGTATCGCGGCGCAGAGGTGGAAAAGCTCCTGTTTATCGGTGTTACGGTCACCTCCGGGCCGTACCTGTACCTGTTGGAACGGGGGAATATCCTGTTAATGACCTTCTGGCTCACCTTCTTCTTTGTGCTCCTGTACCGCTCGCAGACCGGATGGGTTCGGGAGCTGGCGCTCCTCGCGCTGGCGGTCGCGGCCGCCACCAAGCTGTACCCCGCCATGTTCGGACTGCTGCTGATCATGGACCGACGGTATAAGGAAGCTGTGCGCTGCGCCGTTTACGGTCTGCTGATCTTTCTCCTGCCGGTGTTCTGTTTTCAGGGCATGCAGACGCTTACGGATTTTATGCACAACCTGAGTCACGGGGTGGCGGTCACGGTGTCGGACGCGTACCGCGTGGATTGGGGCACCAGCGTTGCCAGCGTTTACGGATGGCTGGGCTTGCCCGCCGCAACCGGCCGGTTCCACGCGGATGTGCTGCTCGCGCCCGCCATGCTGGGGATGATCGTCTGCGGTTTCTGGCAGCGGGAAATATGGAAGAAATGCCTGGCCCTTGCCATGGTCTGCGTGATGTTACCCGGTTTCAGCTTTTATTACGTGATGATCTTCTATCTGCCGCCGCTTTTCCTGTTATTGCAGGAAAAGGAACACCGGCCGATCGACCTGCTGTACGCGGGGCTGCTCGCGCTGACCTGCGTGCTGTTCATGACCGGGCTTGGGTTTGAAACGCATCTGGTCGGCATGCGGTTTGTGTATCTGCAGGGGCAGCCCAACAACTGGTGCGTCGAGTTTGGCAAAGCGGCGCAGATCGGCCTGATGCTGACGCTGGCCGCGGATACCCTGCGGCAGTGGAGCAGGCAGCGCAGGACGCGCGGGACGGCGCGGAGGATCGAGGCGTAGTGGAACCCTTGTCCCTTTGGGCGGCCGCCGGCGTGGAAATGCGCGGGAAACGCCGATTTGGCTTGACAACGGGACGGTGCGCGGCTATGATTAGGAATGATTTTCATAGCGTGGAGGGAACGAGATGGCGGCTTTGACCATGGACAAGCTGGTCGCCCTGTGCAAGGGGCGCGGCTTTATTTTCCCCGGCAGCGAGATTTACGGCGGCTTGGCCAACTCCTGGGATTACGGCCCCCTGGGCGTAGAGTTTAAAAACAACGTCAAGCGCGCGTGGTGGCGCAAGTTCGTACAGGAGAACAAGTACAACGTCGGGCTGGACAGCGCCATCCTGATGAACCGCAACGTCTGGGTCGCCAGCGGTCACGTGGGCACGTTCAACGATCCGCTGATGGATTGCAAGGCCTGCAAGGAGCGTTTCCGCGCCGACAAGCTCATTGAGGACTGGGGCAAGGAGCGCGGCGAGGAAATCCAGGCGGACGGCTGGACCGACGAGCAGTTTGAAACCTTCATCCGGGAGAACCGGATTCCCTGCCCGAGCTGCGACAAGCACGATTTTACGGGTATCCGCAAGTTTAACCTGATGTTTAAAACCCATCAGGGCGTCAACGAGGACAGCGCGGCCGAGCTGTACCTGCGGCCGGAGACCGCGCAGGGCATTTTCGTCAATTTCAAGAGCATCGTGCGCGCCACCCGCCGCAAACTGCCCATGGGCGTGGGGCAGATCGGCAAATCGTTCCGCAACGAGATTACGCCGGGCAACTTCATCTTCCGCATCCGCGAGTTTGAGCAGATGGAGTTGGAGTTCTTCTGCAAGCCCGGCGAGGATATGGAGTGGTTCCGGTACTGGCGCGCTTTCTGCCGCGACTGGCTGCTGAAGCTGGGCATGCGGGAGGAAAGCCTGCGCCTGCGGGACCATAAGCCCGAGGAGCTTTCGCACTACTCTACGGCTACCACCGATTTCGAGTTCAACTTCCCCTTTGGCTGGGGCGAGCTGTGGGGCATTGCGGACCGTACGGATTTCGACCTGAAAGCGCACCAGCGCGTCAGCGGCGAAAACATGGAGTACATCGATCCCGTGACCAACGAGCGCTATATTCCCTATGTGATCGAGCCTTCGCTGGGCGCGGACCGCGTGGCGCTGGCCTTCCTGTGCAACGCGTACGACGAGCAGGAGCTGGAAGGCGGCGACAGCCGCGTGGTGCTGCACCTGCACCCGGCGCTCGCGCCCTACAAGGCCGCCGTGCTGCCGCTGCAAAAGAACAAGCTGGGCGATCTGGCGACCGAGGTGTACGAGAAGCTCAGCCGCACGTTCATGGTCGAGTACGACGAAACCGGCTCCATCGGCAAGCGGTACCGCCGTCAGGACGAAATCGGCACCCCGTTTTGCGTAACGGTGGACTTCGACACGCAGGAAAACGGCACCGTAACCGTGCGCGATCGCGACACCATGACGCAGGAGCGTGTGGCGATCGACGACCTCGTTTCCTACATCGAGCAGCGCCTCGAATTCTGACGCCGAACCACACGCAGCCGCGCGGGCGATGCCCGCGCGGCTGCAGACCTTTGGCAAAGGCCATGCTTCACCTGAAGGCATGGCCTTTGCCAACGGGCCGAACCACCGGCTGCGCCGGCGGATGGGTATCGCAACCGTCGGCCGTATTGGACAGGCGGGCCGCAACCGTGAACGGCGATAGGCCGTTATCAAACCCCGGCCCTGCGCGACGCCGCCCGCCGCAAAGCCCTTCGGGCTACGCCTCCGGCCGGGCGCATGCTTTCGGATCCGGCGCCGGGGCGCTCCCGGTTTTATTTTACCGGGAAAGCATCAAAAGGCGGTCGGCTTCCCCTCAACAGGTTGAACAGCCGGCGCAGCCCGTGACGAACGGCCGTCGGTCCGCCAAGGCATCGGCAACCCCGGACAGGCGAACGCCCGCCCGAGGAACGCCCCGTGCGAATTGACACCCGAGGCTTTTTTTGCTATGATACGCGGACGGGCTGGCGGCGTCGCCGCAGGCCGCAAGGAGGCGTGTGCCGTGATCGAATCGAGATGCGGGCTTTTATGCAGCGAATGCAAATGGCGGGAAATCATGAAATGCGGGGGATGTCTTGCCATCAAAAAGCCTTTCTGGGGACCCAAATGCACCGTTAAGAACTGTTGCGAGGAAAAGGGCAAGGCAAACTGTGGGCTTTGCGAGCGGTTTCCCTGCAAGCAGCTGCACGAATTTGCCTTCGACCCGGCCACCAAGGACGAGGGCGACCGGATCGAGCGCTGCGAGGAATGGGCGCGCGAACAGAAGAACGGATAACCATCCGCAGAGCCGACGCGACGCAGGCGAGGGCACGGCAGGCGGCAGCCGGCAACCGTTGTTGCCTGCGCGAAAGCGCGCGGCTAATCGCGCGGCTAATCGCGCGCTCATGCGCCGGCGTATCCCGGCCGGACGGTACCAAACGGGACTCATTTGTTCCGCCGATGGCGCAACCGGCGCCGCATCGCCCGGAATTCGCCGGCATTTGTATGGCGCATGCTCCGTACCCATACCGTCGGCGGGGAAACCCTCGCCGTTTACCCTGCCTGCCTTTGGGGAAAAACTGCCTTTCCAAAAGGCATGGTACGGCGGAGGATGCGGTCGCCGCGTCCTGGAAGAACCCGGGCCCGTTTGTTTGGGAGGAACGTCCGTCTGAAGGCGGGATCGGCCTGAGAGGTGCGCCGGCATCGGCAGGGTGACCGGGCGCGGATTTGAAAAGGCCGCGTGCTCATGGTGGATCGACATCGCCTGCGCCCGCCTGGACGCAGGCAACAAACGCGCACGGATGACTGTTGCGGGGCGTCTTTCAACCGATCATCGCACGACCGAATGGAAAACCTGCCCCGAGTTGACTTCACATAACGGTCGTGCTATGATGACCCGTGACCGGCCGAGAGCGGACGGTCACGCTTACAGCCAGTCTGATTCGCAGAAAGAAGGAAACGCGCCGTGGAACGGATCGTGAATGCCGGTCGGCAGGAAATTCGACTGGCCCGTCCGTGCCTGTGCGGGTTTTTTTGCTTGGTTCTGCTGCTCCCAATTTTCGCCCCGGCCCTTGCCTCAGGCGGTCGCCTGCCTGCGCATGCGCGAGTTTCCGGCGAACGGGTCCGCGGGGGCGAGGCCGCCTGTCCGCAGGCGTGGCCGTATGTACGGCCGGCCGGACTGCCGACAGCCATTGGGAAGATAGCCGTCACAGAACAGCAAGGCCGACCCGGCGAGGCGGACGTTGCCGGCACGGATCGATCCGCGCGCTCCGCTTCAGCCATTTGCGCGGCACGGCTTCTCACGCCGTGCCCGTGCCCTGCCTGCCACAGGAAAAATATCGTCGGCTCCTCCGTATAGCCTCTGTATTTTGGTTGCGTTGACCGATAAAAAAAGGTAAAATGACGCCGTGGAGACTTGACCGGGCAGCCACAAAGAGGTGGCGCCTGCTTGCGAAGCATTTTCTATTTCGGGCTGACAGAGCGGGCCGGCTTGGCATGCCGGTGCGGCGGGGGAGGCTGGATCATGGATTTCTCAAGCGTCACGTGGTGGGGCTACGGGCTGATCGCGCTGGCGGGGCTGGGCTTCGGCCTGCTGCAGAACCGGCTGATGCGGCGGGCTTCGCTGGGCGACCGGCCCAGGCGCTGGCTGTTCCCGGTCAAGCTGGGATTGTGGGCCGGCGCGCTGATCGTGCTGGCGCTCGTTTCGCTGCCGCTGCTGGTGGTCTTTGTGGCCGTATCTACGCTCACGCTGATCGGCGGACTGATTCCGCTGTATCGGGAAGCCCGGAAGGAGGCGCGCTAAGTGCTCGAGGTGAGCCTGTTCCCGACGCCGTTTGAAGTATTCGGCGTCAACGTCGGCCTTTCGGTCGTCATTTCCTGGTGCGTCATGGCGATCCTGCTCACAGGCCTTACGCTCCTGTATTTCCTGGTGGTGCGCCGGATGAAGCCCGTGCCCAGAGGCGCGCAGAATGTGCTGGAGATGGCGGTGGACGGCATGCACCGCTGGGCGGAGGGCAAGGTGGGCCACGCGGCGGATTTTGTGGCGCCGGTATCCATGACGCTGATGACCTACGTGTTCTGCAATACCATCATCGAGCTTTTCGGCCTGCCGCCGGCCACGGACGATATCAACTGCACGTTTGCGATGGGCCTTTGCACGTTTGTCACCGTAAACGTGACCGGCTTGAAATTCCGCGGCGGCCTCCGCGGACGCATTCAGGGGCTGTGCAACCCCTCGCCGGTCGTGATGCCCATTCGCATCCTCACCGATCTGATCGCGCCCTGCTCCATCGCCATCCGACTTTTTGCCAACATCATGGTGGGCGGCATCATCATGCAGCTGATTTACGCGGTGGCGCCTGTCATCCTGCCGGCGGTGGTCGCCTCGTACTTCAACGTCCTGCATGTGGGCATTCAGACCTTCGTGCTGGGATTGCTGACGCTGGTATATGTCAGCGAAGCCATCGAATAAGCGTTATCACGCATGTTGCGTGTAACGGATAAACAACGCCTGACGTATCGTTAAGGAGGAATAGTCATGACATTGGGAATTATCGCCATCGGGGCTGGGATTGCCGCGCTTTGCGGCGCGGGCGCCGCGCTGGGTATGGGAAACGCGACCGGCAAGGCGGTGGAGGCGATCGCACGGCAGCCTGAAGCCTCCGGAAAAATCAATTCCTCGCTGATGTTCGGCCTGATCATGATGGAAACCTGCGCGGTGTACGCGCTGCTGGTCGGCATCCTGATCGTGTTCATCCTGGGCGCCAAGGCGTGACGGCTGTTCTGAGAAGGAAGAAGGAGGGATGAGGCGTGGAGGGTATGTTCAACCCACTGTCCATCCTGCTGCATGTCGTCAATGCCGCGATCCTGCTGGTCGCGCTGTACTTTTTGCTGTATCGGCCTGTTCGCAAGTACATGAACAACCGCACCGCGGGCGTCGCCAATGAATTGCAGGGCGTGAAGGATGCGCAGGACCAGCTCAGGGCCAAACAGGATCAGGTGCAGGAAGAGGTCATGGCCGCCCGCAAGCAGGCGGCGGACGTTGTGGCGCAAAGCGTGGCGCAGGCACAGGAGCAGGCGCAGCATATCTTGCAGGATGCCCATGTCGACGCGGAGCGCACCCTCAGGCAGGCGCGCACCGAGTCGGATTTCATGCGCAAGAACGCGCGAGACGAGATGCGCGACGAGGTCGCCAGCCTGAGCGTGGAACTGGCGGGCAAGATTCTCCGCCGCGAAGTGAAACAGGAGGATCACGCCAAACTGGTGGAAGACTTCCTCAAAAAGGTGGAATGAGCCGTGAGCGAGCAGGACGCCGGCAGGATTCTCCCCAGCCCGAACGAGGAACGGGACAAAACGCTGCTGCGCGGCAGGGTTGTTTCGGGCATGCCGCTTTCGCAGGCGGCGCGCAAGAGGATTGTGCAGCATTTTGAAGCGCTGCTGGGCTGTCACGTGACGCTTAGCAGCCATGTCGACCAAACGCTGATCGCGGGCGTACGCGTGGAAATCAACGGCCGCGCCTACGACGGCTCGCTGCGCGGACAGTTGACGAACGTGCGCAAGATGCTGACGCGCTACGATGAGGAGGAGCTATGACCGAAACCACATGGAAAACGGTCGGCCAGAATTTGCGGGACCGGCTGGGCGGCTATGAGCGCACGATCGACGTGCGCAGCACCGGCAAGGTGCTGTTCGCAGGCGACGGCGTTCTTCACATCGACGGGCTGAACGACTGCAAGCTCGGCGAAATGATCGAGATGGAAAGCGGCAGCTACGCCATTGCGATGAACCTGGAGGAAAAGCTGGTCTACGCGGTCGCGCTGAGCGAGGACAGCGAAACCGCCGTGGGCATGTCCGCGTACGGCACGGGGCGTGTGCTTTCCGTGCCCTGCGGCGACGGCCTGCTGGGGCGCGTGGTAGATCCGCTGGGCATGCCGCTGGACGGCAGCGAACACATCCCCAACGCGGAGTACCGGCAGCTGGAAATGCCCGCGCCGCCGATTTTAAGCCGCAAGCCGGTCAGCGTGCCGCTGCAGACGGGGCTGCTGGCGATCGACGCCATGGTGCCCATCGGGCGCGGCCAGCGCGAGCTGATCATCGGCGACCGCCAGACCGGCAAAACCAGCATCGCGGTGGATACCATTCTCAACCAGAAGAATACCAACGTCGTGTGCATTTATGTGGCCATCGGGCAGAAGGCTTCCAGCGTGGCGCAGATGATCAGCCACCTCAGGGACGCCGGCGCGATGGAGTATACCACGGTGGTCAGCGCCACGGCGGCCGACAGCGCCACGATGCAGTACATCGCGCCCTACGCGGGCTGCGCGATGGCGGAATGGTACATGTACCACGGCCGCGATGTGCTGATCGTCTACGACGACCTGAGCAAGCACGCGGTCGCCTACCGCGCCATGTCGCTGTTGTTGCACCGGCCGCCGGGACGCGAGGCCTACCCGGGCGATGTGTTTTACCTCCACAGCCGCCTGCTGGAGCGGGCCGCGTGCCTGAGCGACGAGCTGGGCGGGGGCAGCATGACGGCCCTGCCCATCGTGGAAACGCAGGCGGGCGATATCTCCGCCTACATCCCCACCAACGTGATCTCCATCACCGACGGGCAGATCTTTCTGGATACGGAGATGTTCCGCGAGGGCATCCGGCCGGCGGTCAACGGCGGCCTGAGCGTCAGCCGCGTGGGCGGCGCCGCCCAGTGCAAGAGCATCCGCAAGGTGGCCGGCAAGCTGCGCCTGGAACTGGCGCAGTACCGCGAGCTGCAGGTGTTCGCCCAGTTTGCCAGCGACATGGACGCCGCCACGCAGGACAAGCTCATCTACGGCGAAAAGCTCACGGAACTGTGCAAGCAGCATAACAACGCCCCCATGCCGCTCGCGGTGCAGGTGGCTTTCCTTTACGCGGCCACGCAGGGGATGCTGCCCAAGGACATGAGCATGAAAAGCCTGATCCTGTTTAAGGAAAGGTTCCCGGACTACATGATCGCCAATTACGAGAAGCTTTATACGGCGCTCAACGTATCGGGCGAATTGAGCCACGCCAACGAAACGCTGCTGCGCATGGCCATCGAATCCTGGATCAGCGGCAAGGGCAACGGTCAGGGCGATATGGATCTGGATACCCCGACCGCGCACTGCAAGGTTGATCCCAATACGGCGGGTGAGGCGCGATGAGCTCCATACCGGAAGTCCGCCACCACATCAAGGCGATCAGCGAAACGGCAAAGATCACGCGGGCCATGCACCTCATCGCGTCCGCCAAGATGAAAAAGGCTCTGCAGGCGTACGACCAGACCATGCACTATTACAGTCTGGTGCGCTCCAACATGCGCTTCATCATCGAGAACACGCCCGAAGATTTCCAGAGCGATTTCTACCGCGCCAACGGACAGCGCACCTGCTTTCTGGTGATCGCGGGGGACAAGGGCATGTGCGGCGGCTACAACCACGATGTGCTCAAGTTCGCCCAGCAGGAAGTGCACAACCCGCGCCACCGCATCACGCGGCTGATCACCTTTGGCCATATGGCGACGGATTTTTTCCGCCGCAAGGGTTACCATGTCGACGCAAGCTACCTGACCGCCGTGCAAAACCCCACGCTGGACCACGCGCGCGAGCTTTCCGCGGAACTGTGCCGGCGGTACAAGCGCGACGAGTTTGACGAGGTGTTCATCATCTTTACGCAGATGCTCAAGGGCGGCGCAACCACCCCCAAGCGCATCAGCGTGCTGCCGATCACCAAGCACACGGTCAAGGACGCGCCCATGCACACGCCCACGCCCGGCCTGCAGTTCTGGCCCAGCGCGAAAAGCGTGCTGGACTCGATGGCGCAGCACTACGTCGTCGGCGTTTTGTACAGCTGCCTGGTGCAAAGCTTTGCCAGCGAGAACCGCGCCCGGATGACGGCGATGGAATCGGCCACGCGAAACGCGGACGAGATGCTCAAGAAGCTTCGCCTGCAACTCAACCACGCGCGTCAGGCCGCCATCACCCAGGAGATTAACGAGATTATCGGCGGCAATCCGGACAGCTTCAAGCTCTAGCGGATTGTTCGACGCGCAGCCCACACCCGGTCATGGACGCGCGCCCTGATCCGCCCATATTCATCCCAACCCGGGGAAGGAGAAGCGCTATGACCAAAGGAACATTGATCCGCATTGTCGGCCCGGTAATGGACGTGCATTTCCGGGCAGGCGAGGTGCCGCCCATATTTACCCTGCTGTACGTGATCGACGGCGACCGCAGGGTGGCCGCCGAGGTACACCAGCACATGGGCAACACGGTTCGCTGCATCGCGCTGGAGGCGACGGAAGGCCTGTCGCGCGGACTGCCGGTCGAAAGCACGGGCATGCCGATCACCATCCCGGTCGGGCCGGAAATGCTGGGGCGCGCCATTGACGTGCTGGGGCGGCCGATCGACGGTAAGGAGCCGCCCGTGACGGCCGAGCGACACCCCATTCACCGCAAGGCACCGTCGTTTGCTCAGCAGCAGCCGGTAGCGAAGGTGTTTGAAACCGGCATCAAAGTCATCGACCTGCTGGCGCCTTACGCGCGCGGCGGCAAAATCGGCCTGTTTGGCGGCGCGGGCGTCGGCAAAACGGTGCTGATTCTGGAACTGATCCACAACATCGCCACCGAGCAGGGCGGCTTCAGCGTGTTTACGGGCGTGGGCGAGCGCAGCCGTGAGGGCAACGATCTGCTGACCGAGATGACCGAGTCCGGCGTCATCAAGAATACGGCGCTCGTGTTCGGGCAGATGAACGAGCCGCCGGGAGCGCGCATGCGCGTGGCGATGACCGGCCTCACGCTCGCGGAATACTTCCGCGACGTGAAAAGGCAGAACATGCTGCTCTTCATCGACAATATTTTCCGCTACATTCAGGCCGGCAGCGAGGTTTCCGCCCTGCTGGGCCGTCTGCCCAGCGCGGTTGGCTACCAGCCGACGCTCGCCACCGAGGTGGGCGAGCTGGAGGAGCGCATCACCTCCACCAACGACGGCTCCATCACCTCCGTACAGGCGATTTACGTCCCCGCCGACGATCTGACCGACCCCGCGCCCAGCGCGATTTTCTCCCATCTGGACGCGACGACCGTGCTCAGCCGCTCGATTTCGGAAATCGGCATCTACCCGGCGGTCGACCCGCTGGACAGCTCCAGCCGCATTCTGGATCCGATGATCGTGGGGCAGGAGCACTACAGCGTTGCCCGCCGCGTGCAGGAAGCGCTGCAACGCTACCGCGAGCTGCAGGATATCATCGCCATTCTGGGTATGGACGAGCTGAGCGAGGAAGACCAGAAGATTGTGCTGCGCGCGCGCCGCCTGCAACGCTTCCTCAGCCAGCCGATGTTCGTGGCCGAAGTGTTCAGCGGCATTCCGGGCCGCTATGTGAAGCTCGCGGACACCATCGCTTCGTTTAAGGCCGTGGTGGACGGCGAGGCCGACGACCTGCCCGAGGACGCGTTCTACATGGTGGGCGATCTGGAAGACGCGCGCAGAAAGGCCAAGGAACTGGAGGCGAAGTGACATGGGCAAGCTGTTTCACCTGAGCGTGCTCACGCCGGAGCACGAGTTTTACAGCGGCGAGGTGGATATGCTGGACATGAGCGCCTCGGACGGCCGGCTGTGCGTATTGGCCGACCACGCGCCGACCGTCGTGGGCCTGACCGAGGGGGAGATGTCCTTCCGGGACAGCCGGGGCGTGCTCCGCTGGGCCGCCGCGTCGGACGGCTTCATGACGGTAACCCAGGACGAGACAGTCGTGATGCTTCAATCCGCCGAATGGCCCGAAGATATCGACCGCGTGCGGGCCGAGCGCTCGGAACGCGCGGCGCGCGAAGCCCTGTTGCAGCAGCAGGACCGCCAGAGCTACCTCATGAACCAGGCGATGCTCCTGCGCGCGATGACGCGCCTGCGCGTAAGCCAGCACCACCGCGTGAACCAGTAGGCGCAGGCCCGTTTCACCAGCGCCCGGCCAGTACGCGCAAACCCGTTTCATCAACGACGGCGCACGATGCGCGACGGTCGCGCAAGCGCGAGCGCCGTTGCCGCCCCGCCGCCCAAACCGCCGACCTGCGACGCGCTTGCCGCAAGCGGCGGTTTTTATGCTATACTCATACCGACGGCAACCATGGCGGCCCGCGGCGCCGCGCGGGGGAGCCGAACGGACGCGGCTGCGCCGCGCGTGACGGAGGAGAAACGGTATGGAGCATCAGGCATGGGTCAGCCGATACCGCGACGAGCTCAAGGGGCTGGCGATACTCTGGGTGGTGTTCTTTCATTCGCAACTGACGCTGGGCGGCTCGGCCGACCTCTTCCGCCAGCTCGGCTACGGCGGGGTGGATATCTTCTTCTTTCTGATGGGCATGGGGCTGTGCCGCTCGCTGCAACGATCGGACGACCTGCGGGGCTACCTTTCGCGCAGGCTGTGGCGCGTGCTGCCCGCCTACCTGCCGGTGCTGATCCTCTGGATGGCGGTCATGTACCCTACCTACGGCCTTTCCACCGTGCAGGCGATCCGGGGCGTCGCCGGCAACCTGACGATGACCGGCTACTGGCTGCAAACGCCCAAAGTGTTCAACTGGTTTGCCAACGGCCAGTTTCTGTTTATCCTGATCGCGCCGGCGTGCTATGCGACGCTCACGAAGGCGCGCCGAACGCTGTACGCGCTGGCGCTGCTCCTGGCGCTCGCGCTGGGCGCGGGGCTGGCAAGCGTCGGGCTGGATCAGATGATGGGCGTATCGCGCCTGCCCGTTTTTCTTTTGGGGATGGCGTTTGCAATGGATTGGCCCGGCCTGCGCGCCCGGAAGGGAGCCGTGCGGGCGGTTTATACCGCGGCGTTTGCCGTTGGGCTTGCGGCCGTGCTCCTGTGCCAGACGCGTTACCGCGAGCTGCTCAACACCTACGGCATGTACTGGTATCCGTTCCTGCTGATGACGCCCGGGCTGTGTGTTTTCCTCGCATGGGCGTTTGGCAAGGCGGAAAAGGCGCGCGCCGTTTTCGCGCCGCTGCGGTGGCTGGGGCAAAGCTCGTTTGAAATCTACCTGCTCAACATCTGGATGGTGGAGCTGGCGAAACGTCAGGGCCTACAGGCTGCGCTCCCGTGGGCGCTGCTGTGCGTGGGCAATCTGGCGCTTGGCATCGGGTACCACCGGCTGGTGGAATGGGGGACGGGGATCCTGCGCGGAACCCGCGCGCGTCCGGTTGCCTGACACAGCAAATTGAAAGGCAGAAAAGTATGTCACATGGGACATGGCGTTGTCCTTTTAAGAGAATCATGCTATAATGAACCCACCGAAACCAAAGGAGGAACCGAGACCATGCGGCGCATCGAAACCACGCAGGCGGTCGGCCACGTGCTCTGCCACGACCTGACACGCATCGTGCCCGGGGAATGGAAAGGCGCGCAGTTCCGCAAAGGACACGTGGTAACCCCCGAGGATATCCCGATGCTGCTGAGCATGGGCAAGGATCATCTGTTCGTGTGGGAGATGGATGAGGATCACCTGCACGAAAACGACGCGGCGCTTCGGCTGGGCGCGCTGTGCCAAAACGAACACATGCGCGCGGGGGACATCCGCGAGGGCAAGCTGGAGTTGAGCGCGACGCGGGACGGGCTGTTCACCGTGGATACGGAACGCCTGGCGGCCATCAACACGCTGGAGGAGATCATGATCGCCACGCGGCACACCAACACGGCGGTGCGCGCCGGGGACAAGCTCTGCGGCACGCGCGTGATCCCGCTGGTGGTTGCGAAAAGCCGGATTGAGGAAGCCGAGGCCATCGGCGCGGGCAAGCCGCTGCTGACGCTCACCCCTTTCCTGCCGATGACCGCCGGCATTGTGACCACCGGCAACGAGGTGTTCCACGGCCGCATACAGGACCGGTTCACGCCGGTTGTTGAGGCCAAGCTCTCGGCCTACGGCATCCAAACGGTCGCCCACGCGGTTACCGACGATGCCGTGGAGCACATCCGGGCCGCCATCGACGACATGCGGGCCAAGCGGGTCGGACTGATCCTCTGCACCGGCGGCATGAGCGTGGATCCCGACGACTGCACGCCGGCCGCTATCCGGCAAAGCGGGGCGCGCATCGTCACCTACGGCGCGCCGGTGCTCCCGGGCGCGATGCTCCTGCTGGGGTATTTCGACGACGGCGTGCCCATCTTGGGCCTGCCCGGCTGTGTGATGTACGCCAAGGCGACTGTGTTTGACCTGATCCTGCCCCGCGTGGCGGCGGGCGTGCCCATGGACAAGCGGGACATCGTGCGGCTGGGGTGCGGCGGCCTGTGCCTGTCGTGCGATGCATGCACCTTCCCCAACTGCGGTTTCGGCAAAGAATCGTAGGGAGGGTTTCGACCGTGAAAAAACTGCTGGCGGCCGTGCTGTGCCTGTCGCTCCTGTGCGCGGGGACGGCCGTGGCGGCGGAAGCCGCGCAAACCGAACTGGTGGTGTTCGCCGCCGCCTCGATGACCGAGGCGCTGACCCAAATCGCAGACCTGTACAGGAAAGTCGCGCCGGATGTGACGCTGGTTTTCAACTTCGATTCCAGCGGTACGCTGCAAACGCAGATCGAGGAAGGCGCGCAGGCCGATGTGTTCATCTCCGCCGGACAAAAGCAGATGAACGCGCTGGATGTGACCGCCGATGCGGACAAAAACCCCGAGGGACAGGATTTCGTGATGCAGGGCACGCGTTTTGACCTGCTGACCAACACCGTCGTACTGATCGTGCCGCAGGACAGCGACCGGGGCATCGAATCGTTTGACGATGTGGCGACCGACAAGGTAAGCCTGATCGCGCTGGGGAACAGCGACGTGCCCGTGGGGCAGTACGCGCAGGATGTGTTTACCTGGCTGGGCGTGTGGGATCAGCTCAACGCGGAGGGCAAGATTACCTTCGGCACAAACGTCAAAGAAGTGCTCTCTCAGGTGGAAAACGCCGCCGTGGACTGCGGCGTGGTGTACATCTCCGACGCCGTCACGGGCGCCGGGATTCGCGTGGTGGCCAGCGCGCCTGCGGGCAGCCACAAGCCGGTGAACTACCCGGCCGCGGTGCTGAAACGCACCGCGCAGGAACAGGCCGCCAAGGCTTTTCTCATGTACCTCCAAGGCGACGACTGCACGAAGGTGTTTACGGATATCGGCTTTCAGGTGCCTGAGCGCTAAGGCGCGGGAACGGCCGTCCGCCTGCTCCGCTCCCCGGGGCAGGCGGACGGTTTTCACTGATCGGGAGGGTTTATGGACTGGTTTCCACTGCTCAACTCGCTGCGGGTCGCGCTGATTGCGACGGTGCTGACGTTCTTCCTGGGCATCTGGGCGGCCAACGGCATCACCCGCCTGCCCGCCTGGCTCAAGGGCGCGCTGGACTGCGTGCTGACGCTGCCGCTGGTACTGCCGCCAACCGTCGTGGGCTTTTTTTTGCTCAAGACCATCAGTCCCAAAGCTCCGCTGGGCTCGTTTCTGCTGGACGCGTTCGGCTGGAGGCTGACCATGACCTGGTACTCGGCGGTATTGGCCACGGCGATCGTTGCGTTTCCGCTGATGTACCGCACGGCGCGGGGTTCCTTTGAGCAGCTGAGCCCGGAGTGGGAAGCCTGCGCGGAAACGATGGGCCTCACCCGGCGCTTTATCTTCTGGCGCATCAAGTTGCCCAACTGCAAGGCGGGGCTGCTGGCGGGCACGGTGTTGTCCTTCGCGCGTGCGCTGGGCGAGTACGGAGCCACCTCGATGGTCACGGGTTACATTCCCGGGCGCACGGCCACAGTGGCAACCACCGTGTACCAATTGTGGCGCGAGGGGAACGACGCGCTCGCTTTCCGTTGGGTGCTGATTGACCTGGGCATTTCGCTGGTCGTGCTGGTCGCCATGAATCTGCTGCAACGGCGGGGAGGTGCGGCGCGTGCTCCAAGCGCGGTTTGAAAAACGCGTCGGGGATTTCCGCCTCCTCGTCGATCTCAGCGCGGGCAACGAAACCATTGCGCTGTTGGGCGCATCGGGCGCGGGCAAAACCATGACGCTCAGGTGCCTGGCGGGGCTCGAAAAACCGGACAGGGGGTATATCGCGCTGGACGGCCATGTGTGGTTTGACGGCGAAAAGGGGGTTTGCGTACCGCCGCAGGAGCGCGGGGTCGGGCTTCTGTTTCAGCATTACGCGCTGTTTCCCAACATGACGGTGCGCCAGAATTTGCTGTGCGGTTTTCGGCGGGATACCCCCCGCCGGCAACGCTCCGCGGAAGCCGAACGGCTGTTGGAGCGGTTCTGCCTGCGAGGGCTGGAAGACCGCCTGCCGGGCCAGCTCTCGGGCGGGCAGCAGCAGCGCGTGGCGCTGGCCCGTTGCCTGGCCCGCAAACCGCGGTTGCTGCTGCTGGACGAACCGTTCGCGGCGCTGGACGCGCACCTGCGCTGGCGGCTGGAACAGGAGCTGATGACCACGCTTACCTCGTTTGAGGGTACGGCCCTGTATGTGACCCACGACCGGGACGAGGCCCGGCGCATCTGCGGGCGCGTTTGCGTGATGCGCGCGGGCCGTACCCAGCCGCCGGAGGATGTGGAGCATTGGCACAGCCACCCCGCGACCTGGAGCGCCGCGGAACTGGCGGGCTTTGAGAATATCGCGGCGGTCAGCCGGACCGCGGACGGAATGGCGGCGCTGGACGGATGGGACGCGCTATGGCCCGGCGACCATAGCGACGCCGCCGCGGCGGCGTTTCGCGCCGAGGATGCGCGGCTGGAAGCGGACGGTGGCTCGGAAACGCCGGATGGAAAGGATTTCGTGATTCTCTGTCGAATCATACGAACATCGGGGCAGGAAACCATCTGCGCGCCCCTGCGGCGGCCGGAATGCCTGCTGCGGGCGGCGCCGGATCGGCGCTTTGCACCCGGAGATACGGTACGCCTTTGCGTAGCGCCCGGGAAAGCCGTTTGGCTCCGTGGGGAGGACTAACATGTGGACGGCGGCGGTAGTCACGGTAAGCGATCGCTCCTATGCCGGCCTTCGGGAAGACGAGGCGGGCCCGCGCGTGGCCGAACTGCTTGCGGCTTCGGGCTTTGAGGTGACGCGGCGCGCGCTGGTGCCCGATGAGCGGGAGCTGATCGAGCAAGAGCTGCGGCAGCTTGCGGACGCGTATGACGTCGCCCTGATCGTCACGACGGGCGGCACCGGGTTTTCCCCACGGGATGTAACGCCCGAGGCAACCGCGGCCGTCTGTGAACGGCTGGCCAGCGGCATCCCCGAAGCGATGCGTGCCGCGTCGCTCGCCATCACGCCGCGCGCGATGCTTTCCCGGGCGGCGGCGGGCATCCGCGGCCGCTCGCTGATTGTGAACCTGCCGGGAAGCCCGAAGGCGGCCGCCGAAAATCTGGCCGCCGTGGTGGGAACCCTGGCGCACGGCCTTCAGATGCTGCGCGGCGGGCCTGCGGACTGTGCCAACGAACCCTGACGAAGGCGCGCGCTCGGCGGGCGCCACGCCGGCCGACAAACGGCCGCGGCCGCGGACAGGCGACCGGCAGGGCCGATGGCAGCGCGGCATCAACACCGCCGCACAGGGCGAAACGAAAACAAACGGCGACGGATTGGGCCGAAGGGCCGTTTCGGGCGGCGCAACACAAAGGACGGATGCACATGTTGGATTCCTGCGGACGCGAGGTACGCGCGATGCGGCTGGCCGTCACCGAGGCCTGCGACCTGCGCTGCCGTTACTGCATGCCGGCAGGCGAGCCACCGCGGGCACTGGCGCCGCTGTCGCGGGACGAACTGGCCGCCATCGCCGCCGCCGCCGCCCAGTGCGGCATCAACAAAATCCGCCTGACCGGCGGGGAACCGCTGATCCGGCTGGATATCGTGTCCATTTGCGAAGCCATCGGCGCAATTCCGGGCATCCGATCGCTGTGCCTGACCACCAACGGCACAAGGCTGGCCGGTTTGGCCAAACCGCTGCGGCAAGCCGGTGTGGCGAGGGTCAACCTGTCGCTGGATTCGCTGCGCGCGCCGCGTTATGCGCAACTGACGCGCGGCGGCAACCTCGCGGACGTGACGGCCGGTTTGCGCGCGGCGCTGGAAGCCGGGTTTGAACGGGTGAAGATCAACTGTGTGCTCATCGGCGGGGTTAACGACGACGAAATCGCCGATTTTGTGGCGCTGACGCTCGCCATGCCGGCAGATGTACGCTTTATCGAGCTGATGCCGATGGGCGAGTGTCTCCGCTGGCCGAAAGAGCGCTTCGTCAGCGCCGACAAAGTGCTGGACACCTGCCCGGAACTGGCGCCGACGGATACCGAAGGCGTCGCGCGGCGTTACCGCCTGCCCGGCGCAAAGGGTGCGGTAGGGCTGATTCAGCCCATGTCCCACGCGTTTTGCGGGGATTGCGACCGCATCCGCGTAACGGCGGACGGGATGCTCAAACCCTGCCTGCACTCCGGCGCGGAGCTGAACCTGCGCGGCCTGACCGGCCGGGCGCTGGTCGACCGCATCGCGGAGGGGATCGGCGCAAAGCCGCCGGCGCACCATCTGCTGGATGCCGGCAGTGAAACCGAACGCCGTATGAACCGGATCGGAGGCTGACATGCCGGAACTGACGCACTTCAACGAGGAAAACCGAGCCCGCATGGTGGATGTGACGGACAAGCCCCAGACCACGCGCACCGCGACAGCCGAGGGCTTTATCGCGATGAACGCCGATACGCTGGCGCTGATCCGAAACGGCGGCATCCCCAAAGGCGATGTGCTGGCCGTCGCGCAGGTGGCGGGCATCCTGGCCGCCAAACGCACGCACGAACTGGTGCCCATGTGCCACCCTCTTGCGCTGACGGCGGCCGATCTGTCCTTTACGCTCAGCGACGAACCCTGCGGGGTGCGCATCCTCGCCCGCACGCGCTGCAAAGGCGAAACCGGCGTGGAAATGGAAGCCCTGACCGCCTGCGCCGTGGCGGCGCTGACGGTGTACGATATGTGCAAGGCCGCGCAGCGGGATATGGAGATCGGCGGCATCCGCCTGCTGGAAAAAAGCGGCGGGAAGAGCGGCGACTATCAATACGGCGCGGTACGCCGGACAGGAGGGAATCCGATTGGCGACGGTGGTCAGCGTGAACCGCAGCGACAGGAAGGGAACGCGCAAGCACCCGGTGGAAGAGATTGAGCTGCGACCGGGCCTAGGCATCGTGGGGGACGCCCACGCCGGAAACTGGCACCGGCAGATCAGCCTCCTGGCGGAAGAAAGCATCGATACCATGCGCGCGCTGGGCATCGAAAACCTTACGCCCGGCGCATTCGCCGAGAACATCAACACCGAGGGCATCCGGCTTGGCACCCTTCCGATCGGGGCGCGGCTGCGCGTGGGCGCGTGCGTTCTGGAAGTGACGCAAATCGGCAAGGAATGCCACAACGACGGCTGCGCCATCCAGAAAGCGACTGGGCGCTGCGTGATGCCCACGGAAGGGATATTCGCCATCGTGATCGAGGGCGGCTTTGTGCGCAAGGGCGACCCGATTGTCGTGCCCGAGCAGGCGTAACGAAAGAGCAGCCGGCCGCGCGTACCGGCCGGGCATGGCCAAGCGGCACGCGGATGCCGTTATCAGCGGACGGCTGCCCGAAGGACGGGTATGCGCGCCCGGCGCACGCCGCCGGGAACGGAGGCCGGAAGCACGGATGGAGGGCGGAGGATGCGCAGACCCCGAAGACGCGCCACCGCCTGCCATGGAAGCGCGCCCGGGACGAACGGATGGCAGCACGGCCTCCGGGAGAGCCCTATTCGGCTTTCCCTCGCGGCCGGGCGCTTCCCAGCACAGAACCTTGCCGGAACAAAGGCTGCAAGGATCAACAGGTTCGGTGGTGATCGATCATGCGCCTGAGCGACAGGCTGGCGATTCCCCGCGGCGTGACCGCCGTGGTCGGCGGCGGGGGGAAAACCTCGCTGATCTGGAGATTGGCTCAGGAACTGAGCCAGAGGGCGACGGTGCTGATCGCTACGACGGCGCATATCCGACCGCCCGCCTGCGAAACGCTGCTGAAGCCGGATCCGATGGCGATCCGGGACGCCTTGTTGCGGCACCGGCTGCTGGCGATCGGCGATCCCGCGCCGGAGGGCAAGCTCGCGCAAGCGAGCCGCCTGCATGGGGAGTACCGCGGTTTGGCGGATTATGTGCTCATCGAGGCCGACGGCTCCCGCGGCTTCCCGGTGAAAGCGCCGGCGGCGCACGAACCGGCGATGCCCCGCGAGCCTTCGTTGACCATCGCCGTGGCGGGCATGTCCTGCTGTGGGCGGACGGTCGCGCAGGCCGCGCACAGACCCGCGCTGTACGCGGCCCTTACGGGGCTGCGAGAACAGGACCTGATCACGCCGGCGGCGGTGGCGAAGGCGCTGGCGAACCCTGCCGGGCAGCGCAAGGGGGTCCCGGGACGCTTCCTGATCATCCTGAACCAGGCGGATACGGAGGAACGGATTGCGTTTGCGCGAGAAGTTGCTTCTCTGTTAACGGAAGAAACGTGGATCATGGCGCTGACTGCGCGACCGGACTGGGCACAACGGGGGGCGCGGGGCCCGACGGCGGCCGGAAACGCCTGAGCGGCAGGCAACCATGGGGAGGCGGGCAAGATGCTGGTCATCATCAAAGGCGCGGGCGATCTGGCCAGCGGCGTGGCAGTGCGCCTGCATCGCGCGGGCATCGGCCTGGTCATGACGGAAATCGCCCACCCGACCGCCATCCGGCGCCCGGTGAGCTTCTGCCGCGCCGTGTGGGAGAACGTCGCGGAGGTGGAAGGCATTCGGGCGAGGCTTGCGTTCGGCGTGGAGGAAGCGTACTCCGTCGTGCGGTCGGGCGAGATCGCCGTGCTGGTGGATCCGGAAGCGGACTGCGCGCAAGCGCTTCAACCCGACGCATTGGTGGACGCAACGCTTGCCAAACGCAACCTGAACACGCGCATCGGGGACGCTCCGGCGGTGCTGGCGCTGGGGCCGGGCTTCACCGCGGGCGTCGACTGCCACGCGGTCATCGAAACCATGCGCGGGCATGATCTGGGGCGGGTACTCACAAACGGTTCCGCACAGCCTAACACAGGCGTTCCGGGGCTGATCGCGGGTTACGGCTCGGAGCGCATTCTCCGCGCGCCACGCGGCGGCTTTTGGCAAACCGATAAGGAGATCGGCGCGCACGTAGAAAAGGGGGAAACGGTCGCAACCGTCGACGGAGAGCCCGTTTACGCCTCGCTGACCGGCGTCCTGCGCGGATTGTTGCCGGACGGCACGCCCGTCACGCGCGGCATGAAAAGCGGGGATGTGGACCCGCGCGACCGGCCGGAGTATTGCTTTACGGTAAGCGATAAGGCACGCGCCATCGGCGGCGGCGTGCTGGAAGCGTTGCTGATGCTGTCGGGCGGCGTGTGGCAGGGGAAACCGGTCCGCTGAAAAACGGCTGCGTGATGAGCCGCGCATTGGAAACGGGTTCCGCAGACGGACGGGAGCCATACCGGCAAAGGCGGCGATGACGCCCGGCCGGAATTTGCAAACTGAGCGTAGCGCGATCAGTGCCGTCACACGGTTTCCATCCATGAATGCGGTGAAGCTTACGAGCGGTTTACTTTCTGTGACGAGAAGCGGAAACGTAGCGGGGCTATGGCGGGCTTCCGCGACGAAGCCACAGGAGAGAAGCGCCCTGAGAGCGAGGCGTTCATGGTTCAAATACGGAATAACCCTGTTTCGTGCAGATCGGCGCGTACCAGGCCGCAACCCGCCCCGCCGAAAACCGGCTGGGCGGGTTGCTGGTTTAGGCATGGAGTGCCGGCTGGGCGGGTTGC
>JAAYUF010000021.1 GCA_012517815.1 Clostridiales bacterium | reverse complement strand
GGATGCGAACCGGCCGGATGGACGACCCCTCCCGCGGCAACCCTGACGGCCAGACGACGGGTTCCGGGCTGCGCGTGAACAAAGCCCGGCATGCTGCCGCAGCCGCGTTGGCGGCGGATGCGAACCGGCCGGATGGACGACCCCTCCCGCGGCAACCCTGACGGCTGGGTAACGGGTTCCGGGCCGCGCGTACCGGCTGTCGGCAGGGCCGTATGCAACCAGGCTTCAGGCGTAAACCGGCCGACTTTTAGCCCAACACGACCGCAACCCTGACGGCCGGGCGACGGGTTCCGGCGCCACGCCCCGCACGATGACCGCGCGGGGATCTTGGCGTTGACAAAGCGTGCGGATCGCGCGCAAGGCACGCGGACAGGAGGCGTCGGCGCGGCGCAGGCCCTGACCGGCAATGATTCAAACGGCGCGCGACGGGGTATCCATTCATCGGCGGCGGCGATTGCCGCGTGCCGCCCGACGGCCCGCGCGGGCCGGTTCCCGTGGAACCCGTCGGCGTTACGCCCGCACGGACCCTTCACCCGACGACTGGGGGTTATTCACCGTGAAGAAGATCATCACGTTTTTTGACGCCAAGCCCTATGACAGGGCCTGGTTTGACCAAGCCAACACGAAGTACGAGATCCGGTATCAGGAAAGCAAGCTGACACCGGATACGGTGGGGCTCGCGGCCGGCAGCGACGCCGTGTGCGCCTTTGTGAACGATACCGTCAACGCGGTTGTGATCGACCGCCTGTATGAAATGGGCGTGCGCGTGATCGCCATGCGCTGCGCCGGCTACAGCAATGTGGATTTCAAGGAGGCCTACGGAAAGGTCAGCGTCGTTCGCGTGCCGGCCTATTCGCCCTACGCGGTGGCGGAACACGCCATGGGCCTCCTGCTGGATGTGAACCGCAAGATTCACCGCGCCTACAACCGAACCCGTGATTTCAATTTCAGCCTTGTGGGCCTTACGGGCGTGGATTTGCACGGCAAGACCGTGGGCGTCATCGGCACCGGGAAAATCGGCCGCACGTTCATCGACATCTGCCGCGGTTTCGGCATGCGGGTGATCGCTTACGACCCTTACCCGGCAGAGGACGCGGGCATCGAGTATGTGACGCTGAACGATTTGCTCGCCCGCAGCGACGTGATCTCGCTGCATTGCCCCCTCAGCGACCAGACGCGCCACATCCTGGACGCGGCCGCGTTTGCCAGGATGAAACCCGGCGTGTTTGTCCTGAATACCTCGCGCGGTGCGCTGATCGATACCGAGGCGCTGCTGGACGCGCTCAACAGCGGCAAGGTGCGCGGCGCCGGGCTGGATGTGTATGAAGAGGAAGCCGAGCTGTTCTTTGAGGACAACTCCGGCAGCATCATCAAGGACGACCAACTGGCGCTGCTGGTTTCGCGGCCCAACGTGGTGCTTACCGCCCATCAGGCGTTCCTGACCGAGGAAGCGCTGGAGAACATCGCGCAGACGACGCTTCAGAATCTGGACGAGTATTTCGCGGACCAACCGCTGACCAACGAGGTCTGTTACCGCTGCGATGTGGGCCGCGTGGTGGAAGACTGTCGCAAATGGCGCAAGGAACGCTGCTTCTGACCCGAAACGACCGACACGATCTCCCCTGTACACAGCGGGCCGGGCATCGCCCGGCAAAGGAGGCAACACCATGGATGTAACCCTGCGTACCCGATGGATGAAAGCAGCCATTCTCCTGAGTTTTCTGATCATGGTTACCGTCAACGCCCTGGCCAACGCGCTGCCGATCAACGGCCTGACCACCGGCGAGGCCGCGAACCGCTTTGAGAACCTCTTCACCCCCGCGCCGCTCACCTTCGCCATCTGGGGCGCAATCTACCTGCTGCTGGGCGTCTACGTCGTCTTTCAGCTGGTGCGGGGCCAGGCGGAGCCCGACCCGGAGCGTCAGCGTCTGCTGGGCAGGGTGGGCCGGTGGTTTATCTTCTCCTCGCTGCTCAACGCCGCGTGGATCTTCGCCTGGCACTATCAGCGGATCACCATGTCGATGGCGATCATGGCGCTGCTGCTGGTGTCGCTGACGCGCATCGGCTGGCTGCTGCGCGCGCCGCACTGCTCCCCGCGGGAGGAGCTCGCCCTGCGCATGCCCTTCGGGCTTTACTTCGGCTGGATCACCGTCGCCACCATCGCCAACGCCGTCGTGTGGCTGGTGCGCGTCGGCTGGGATCGCTGGGGCATCGACGCTCCGGTCTGGATGGCGGTCCTCCTCGTGGTGGGCGCGGTGATCGCCGGGGTAACGATGTACCGCATCCGAAACGTTACCTACGGGCTGGCGGTGCTGTGGGCCTATGCGGGCATCCTGAACCGTCACCTGTCGGCGCAGTGGTACAACGGGCAGTATCCGCTGGTGGTATGGACGACGGTCGTTTCTCTGGCGGTGCTGCTGGCCGTGCTGGTGGTGACGGCCATCCACATGCGGCGCGTCGCGGCCTGCGATCTCTGAGGCGGAGGTTCGCAACCCGTCAAGGACAGGCTGCCCAATCTCCGGCCTCCGAACCGGAGCCGACGGCATAGGGGAGGGAACGGCGTCGCCGTAACGCCGGCATTCCCTCCAAACAGCGGTTCATGCGGTTCCAAATCAAGTGCGCCCTCAGCTTTACGGCGCAGATCTCCCGTGGCTTCGGCGCGAAAGCTCGACGCAGCGGCGCTACGCCTTCGCTTCCGGGCCTTGTCCCACAAGAGAATCGCTCGTGAGCTTTGGTGCGTTCAGGCATGGAAATCGCATAAAGAAACGGAAGGACCCCGCCGACCTCTCCCTTCGGAAAGGCGGCGGGGTTCTTGCGGGTTTGCCCGGGGTTCAGTAGGTGCGCATCATGTCGATCTGCCACTGGCTGATCAGCGCGGTAAGCGCCTGCTGATCCTCCTTGCTGAAGCCCAGATAGCAATCCGGCCGCACATTGGACTTGAGGTTGCTGCTGTCATACTCGTTCCAGGTAAGCCAGACGAACATGCCGGTAGGGTCGTCCGTGGGCACGGCGCGCTGCAGGATCGCGACGAACTGCTCCGCGTAGTCGATGTTGAGCTGCGTCGTCGCGGGTTCCTGCCGCTTGCCGTAGCCGCTGATATAAAACCCGACGGAGATCTGCGCGGGCTCGCCATCCTCGCGGGGGACGTTGTAGAAGGTCATGTCCAGGTTCAGGGAGTCGTTCTCCAGCGCAAGCGGGGAGGCGATGTGACGCATGGACGCCAGCAGGCCGGTGAGCGTGTCCTCCTCGCGGTATTGGTTGGAGGTGCGCATCACAAGCGATACGGTTTCAGGCGTTTCCAGGCGCAGCTGGCGGTAATCGGCAAAGCGCCTGTCCGCCACATAGCCGATCGCCGCGATGGAGTTGAGCGCCTGCTCATCGCCTCTGCGGTACCCGTAGCCGTAATCGTTGTTATCGGCCTGCGCGCTTTGCTTGCGGTAGTAATCGTTGCTGATCAGCCCCTTCTGCTGGGATTCCGCCACCAGCTGGCTCCATACGGCGGCACTTTCTTCCTTGGTGAAGGAACTGTCCACATACAGGTACTGGACGCTCCCCGTTGCGGGGAACGAGCGGATGGCGGCCTGGAAGAAGGAATCATCCTCGCGCAGCTCGTTGAGGGCGTCGATGTTGGCAAATTCGATGGTGCGCAGGACCGTTCGACCGCTGGTAAGCCGCAGGGTGATCGGCTCGATGACCTGGTACGGGTTGTAGGCCAGGTAGCTCAGGTTTTCAGGGTGCCTGATATTGTCCACGGCGTCCCGGAGCGCTTCGGAAACGTATTTCTTCATTCCTTCGGAGGTATACCGGATGTCGGAGAGCAACAGCGTGGCATATTCATAGGAGGAAGCGGTATAGTCATGCCCGCGGAACGTTACCGAGGCGATTTCTTCGGGCGCGGGGGTATCCCGAAGCGCGCTGTCCGTCAGCCCGCCGATCGTCAGCGATACGCCGAACGCCAGCGCGCCGGACAGCAGGAAGCAGGGCAGCGAGACCACAACCTGCCGGATGCTGCGCGCGGATACCAGCTGGTACACCACGTAGATCAGGAACGAGAAGGCCACCAGCGCGCCGCCGTACATGGAGAACAGCGCGCGATTGCCGACGGTAATCACGATCAGCACCGTGAACGCCAGCAGACAGGCGGTCGCCAGCGCCCACAGCCTACGCCCCGCGCCGTGTTCCGCCGTTTCGCTGGGGCGGCGGAGGAACAGCCACGCGCCCAGCCCGAGCTCCAGCGCCATGGGCAGCAGGGAATACAGGATGTAGGGCAGGGCGACGATGTTGGCCATGAACACGTCGCGGGAGTGCATGACCACCAGGCCGGTGGCGACGTTGGACATGGGGTTGAGCCAGATGCCAAGGTCCAGCCAGCCGATGATGGGCACGCCCGCCACCACGCCGCGCGCGAGGATGAACTGCACGAAGCGCGGCAGGAACAGCACGATCCCCATGGATATCAGCGCCGTAAGGAAGGTGCCCGACAGCGCGCAGCCGACTGCCGCCGCCGCGTACACCAGCATGGCGGACACAAAGTAGAACAGAATCGTCAGCGGCACATAGGCCGGCACAAACGGACAGCCGCCCGACAGCTGCAAAACCAGCATGGTGAGCACGTTGAGGAGGATGGTGGCGCCCATCCACGTCGCGGTCGCCAACAGGTTGGACAGGTACAGGTCCATCCGGTTGACCGGCAGGCTGTGGAACAGATCGCTGGCCGGGCGGCGGAACAGGTAACCGAAGCCGTACAGCGCGAACAGCGCGGCGCTGAACACGTAGTAGTTCAGCACGGGCGTCATGGTCACGGCGGCGGTGGCAACCGAGCGGGTATACGTGCCAAAGCAATCCTGCCCGCCCGTGATCAGCGTATAAATCATGGTGGCGACACCCAGCGAAAGGCCGATGGGCAACAGCCGCCGGACGGATTCCCGGTACATCTTCATGCCTGTTTTCCTCCTTCGGGCGTTTCAAACGCATACCCCAGGGCTTCCATCTCGTAGATGAACACCTCTTCCAGCGTGAGGGGCAGCAGTTCCATCAGCAGCGGCGAACGCTGCGCGAGCAATTGGCGGCTACTGTCCTGATCGCCGCGCACGATCAGCGTGGAAACGCTGCCCTGGCGGGAAATGTTGAGCACGTCCAGCCCTTCGAACGCAGTTTTGTCATACTCCTGGGCGAAAGCCACCTGGAGCTTAAACAGGCTGGTTTTCAGCTCGCCGACGTCGCTTTCCAGCACGATGCCGCCTTTGTAGAGCAGGGCCAGCTGATCGCAGGTATCCTCCAGTTCCCGAAGGGAGTGGCTGGTGATGATCACCGTGGCGCCCCTGTCGACCACCTCGGCGTACAGCTTCTGCTTGACAAGGTTGCGCATGACGGGGTCAAGCCCGTCGAAGGTTTCGTCAAACAGGTAATAATCCGCCCCGGTGGAAAGCGCCAGAATGGTGGCGGCCTGCCTGCGCATGCCTTTGCTGAAGGTGCTGAGCGCCTGATCGGTCGTAAGCCCGAACTCCGCGGCCAGCGCGACGAAACGGCCCATGTCGAAATGGTCGTAGGCGGCGGCGTAGCACTGCGCCATCCGGCGCATGGAGCTTTGGGGCAGCATCCAGAATTCATCCGGCACAAAGGCGATGCGCTGCTTGAGCCGAAGGTTTTCATAAATATCCGCGCCGTCCATGGTGATGCTGCCGGCGTCCGGCCGGTATACGCCGCCGGCCAGCCGAAGAAAGGTGGATTTTCCCGCGCCGTTGGCGCCGACAAGCCCGTATACGCAGCCGTTGGGAATCTTGCAGTCCAGCCGGTCCAGCGCCGCTGTGGAGGAGAACCTCTTGGTCAGGTTTTGAGCGGTAATCACGGTTTTGTCCTTTCTGGACGCGCCCTGAAGGCGCATCGCGCGATAATCAGTGGCTCATGCCTGGGGTTTGGGCGCGTCGGCGTTCGCGGGCGGAGTTTCCTGTGTCCGCGTTTCCGACGCGTTCTCTTCGCAGGGAGGGCTCGCCGGGTTCGCCGCGTCGCCGCCGGGCTCGTAGGCGGCGTCCACCGCCTGAACCGCGCGGTCCCGCGGCACGCGGGAGAGACGGAGCTTAGCGCTGAGCGCCGTGATCTCCTCCAGAATTACCTGCATGCCCGCCGTTACCAGCCGCGGCGCGTCCGCGCTGATGAAGCGGCCGCTGCCCGGTACGCTCGCGGTAACGCCCCGGCGTTCCAGCTCCGCGTACGCCTTTTGCAGCGTGTTGGGGTTGGCCGAGAGCGTCTGGGAGAGCGCGCGCACGCTGGGGAGTTGGTCGCCGGGGCGCAGCGCGCCGGATGCGACCAGCTGCTCGACCTGCTCGATGAGCTGTTCGTAGATGGGCTGCCTGCCGAACCGATCAATCTGAAACATGGCGATTTCCTTTCTACACTGTACCATGTGTAATAGTACGATTAGATTATACAGCACACAGTACGGTTGTCAAGCGCTTTTTTCAGCTGTTACAGGTTCGGGGGCCGTCCCGGCAGGAAGCCTTTGAGCGGAACGTTCCGGCATAATAACGCGCCGGGGTCCGCATTTGTTGACGAAACCGCAAAAAAAGTCGAGCGCGTCGGAACAAACCGCGCTATACTCGCGGCATGGGGGGTGTTTGGGGCCATGAAAGAACAGATCGAAGCGGTGCGCCGAATGCAGGATTACATTGCGGATCACCTGGGCGAGGACATCACGCCGGCCGACCTCGCGAGGGTTTCCCTGTATTCGCCGTGGTACGCCTACCGGCTGTTCACCCGCTGGCTGGCGCGCACGCCGGCGGATTACATCCGAAGGCTTCGGCTGTCCCAATCGGCGCTCCGGTTGCGCAACGGAGACCGCAAGGTGACGGATGTGGCTTTCGAGGTGGGCTTCAGCAGCGTGGACGGATACCAGCGCGCGTTTTACCGGGAATTCGGATGCAACCCCGGGGAATACGCAGCCAGGCCGGTTCCGCTCTACCTGTTCACCCCGTACCGGCTGATGGACCAAACGACCGAAAAGGAGAAGCAGATGGAAAAAACAAGAACGGTGTTCGTACAGGCTGTGGAAAAGCCCGCACGTCAGGTTCTGATCCAACGCGGCGTGCAGGCGAAGGACTACTACGCCTACTGCGAAGAAGTCGGATGCGATGTGTGGGGCCTGCTGCTGAGCATCCGCGATACGCTGGGGGAGCCTGTGGGGATGTGGCTGCCCGCGCGGTATGTGAAACCCGGCACGTCGGAGTATGTGCAGGGCGTGGAAATGGCGAGCGATTACGCCGGCGATATCCCGCAAGGGCTGGACCGACTGGCGCTGCCGGCTGCGACTTACCTGATGTTCCGCGGCGAACCCTTCGCCGAGGACGACTACGAGGAGGCTATCGGAGAAATCTGGGAAGCCGAGCGCAAATTCGACCCGGCTACGGCGGGGTATGCGTGGGACGATGCGAACCCCCGCATCCAGCTGGCGCCCGAGGGCGAGCGCGGGTATATCGAGCTGATGCCCGTGCGCAAGGCGTAACGCGCGCCGGAAAGCGTCCGTCTCAACAATTCCCGCCGGGCGGGCGCCGTACGGGCGACCCGCCCGGTTTTGCGCGCGGCCGGTCGATAGCCGCTGGCCTGTCCATAAAATATTCTGATAACGGCGCGTGCCGACCAGGTGGCGCCTGCCCTTGCCAGACAAGGCGTTTTCGTTTGCGGCGGAAGCAAAGAGCACAAAATAAAGCCCGCGGGGCCGCGGAATTTTACTTGCCAATCCCTTCCGACTAGTATAAAATAAATAAGAGTGACATTTGGGAATCGAAGCGAAACCGCACGCCGATCTCGCTTCGTTTGTACTGCCTGCCAAAACACGGGCAAGGAGGTTCTGCTTTTGAGCAAGGTTCATATTCTCGACCATCCGCTGATCCAGCACAAGCTCAGCATCATGCGCAACAAGGAGACCGGCGCCAAGGAATTCCGGGAACTGCTTGAAGAGATTTCGATGCTGATGGTTTACGAGGTCACGCGGGATCTGCCCACCGAGGAGGTGGAGGTGGAAACCCCGATCTGCGTGACCAAAACCAAGATGCTCAGCGGCAAGAAAATCGGAATCGTGCCCATTCTCCGGGCGGGGCTTGGCATGGTGGAGGGCGTAACACGCCTAATTCCGGCGGCGCGCATCGGGCATATCGGCCTGTACCGGGATCCCCTGACCCTGCAACCGGTGGAGTATTACTGCAAATTGCCCGCGGACAGCGAAAACCGCGAGCTGATCGTGCTGGACCCGATGCTGGCCACCGGCGGCAGCGCCTCGGCCGCCATTACGTTCATCAAGCAGCGCAACTGCCACAACATCCGTCTGGTGAACCTGATCGCCGCCCCGGAAGGTATCCGGCGCATCCAGCGCGAACACCCCGACGTGGACATCTACGTGGCGGCCTGCGACGAGAAGCTCAACGAACACGGCTATATCGTGCCCGGGCTGGGAGACGCGGGGGACCGGCTGTTCGGCACCAAGTAACGCGAACCAGAACGGGAACGGAACCGTGACCGATCATACCGAAGGAAGGTGCGGCCCATGGCACGGGAGTTGTTTCAGGCGGTGCAAGCCGCCGAGAGCAATGCGGACCTGCTGATTCAGGAAGCGCAGAAGAGCGCGCGCGAATTGCTCAAGGCCACCGAGGCGGAAATTACGGAAAACGAACGGAAGGCGGCGCTGGAACAGCGCGCGGCCACGCAGCGCATGTTGGACGAGAAGCGCGAAAGCGTGCGCGCCCGACTGGCGGCGAGCCATCCGGAAACCCTCCGCAAGCAGGAAGAAAGCCTCGCGCAGGCGCGCGCCCGGCTGGACGGCGCGGCCAAGCGGATCGCGGAAAGGGTATGGAACGATGGCAATCGTTGAAATGAAGCATGTGGACATGCTTGCGCTGGAAAAAGACAAGCAGCCGCTGCTCCGCGCGATCCAGAAGCTGGGTTGCTTCCAGCTGGTGCAGGCCGATTCCGAAGACGTGAATTTTTCCAGGGCGCCCGCCGTGGCGACCCTGCCTTCGCTGGAGGAGACGATCACCCGGCTTGGCTGGGCGATTGGCAAACTGCACCGCTACGATACCACGAAAAAGCCCCTGATGGCCGACAAGCCGACCATCGACGAGGAACAGGCACAGAACGTGCACGCCCGCCAGAAGGAACTCATGGCGACAGTTGACCAGCTGGAGGCGCTGGAGCGCCGCGCCGGCGACCTGCGCGGGCAGATCGCGCGCGTGGAGGCCGCCCGGGAGCAGTTGCTACCGTGGCGTACTTTCGCCCTGCCGCTGGACGAGATCCAGAGCACGCGCAATACCGTGGCCATGCTTGGCAGCCTGCAAAAAACCGTATTGGACGAGTGGATCGCGCAGGATAAACTGGGCGAGCTTTGCTATGTGGAGCCTGTTTCCGCCCAGCGCGATCAGGTTTACGCATACCTGCTTTTGCACCGCACGCACCGCGACGAAGTGATGGCCCTGCTCAAAGAGGCGAACTTTGTGGCGATCACCCTGCCGGCATCCCCGCTGACGGCGGAACAGCGGCTGACGGAACTGGACGCGGAACAGGCGGAGATCGAGGCCCGGCAGAAGGAAACGACGGCCGGGATGGCCGCGATGGCGGGCGAAATCGGCGCGCTGATGCAGCTTTTCGACGTCCTGAGCTCCCAGCGCGTGCGTCTGGCGGCCTCGCGGCAGTTTTCGGTATCGGAGCGCACGTTCTTCCTGCAGGGATGGGTGCCGGCTCCAATGACGGAAAGGATCGAACAGCGGCTTAAAAAGGTGTCGCCGACCGTCGCGCTGGAGTTTACCGACCCGGCCGAAGGCGAGGAGCCGCCGGTGCTGTTGCATAACGCCAAACCGTTTGCGCCGTTTGAATCGGTGGTTTCGGGCTTTTCGCTGCCCTCGCCGGGCAGCATCGACCCGACCGCCATCATGACGCCCTTCTACATCAACTTCATGGGCATGATGATCAGCGACGCGGGCTACGGCCTGCTGATGGCGATCGTGATGCCGCTGCTGATCTGGCTGCTCAAGCCGGCGCCGGGCACGCGGCGGATGCTGTGGATCCTCACGGCGGGCGGCGTGGCGACGGTCGTGTGGGGCGCCTTGTACAACACCTGGTTTGGCTTCGGGCCTTTCCCCTCGGTGTTTGATCCCGTCAACAACGCGCTGCCGGTCATGGGCGTATGCATCGCGCTGGGCGCGGTGCACCTGTTCACGGGCCTTGGGATGGCGGCGTACCTCAACATCAGGCGCGGAAAGCCGCTGGCGGCCGTGGCCGATCAGCTCAGCTGGTTTTTGCTGGTGGTCGGCCTGGGGCTGATGATCGTGCTGCCCTCCGTGGGGCAGTGGGTCGCGCTGACGGGCGCGGGCATCGTGCTGGTGACGGCGGGCCGCGACAAGAGCCGCAACCCCTTCAAGCGCCTGATCAGCGGCCTGGGGGCGCTGTACGGCGCCACAAGCTGGATCAGCGACCTGCTCAGCTACATGCGCCTCTTCGGCATGGGGCTGGCGACCGGGGTCATCGGCATGGTCATCAACATTCTGGTGGGCATGGTGTTCCAGTCCGGCATCGTGGGCATCGTGATCGGCTCGGTGCTCTTTGTGGGCGGACATATGTTCAACCTCGCCATCAACACGCTGGGGGCGTACGTGCACAGCTGCCGGCTCCAGTACATCGAGTTCTTCGGCAAGTTCTACGAGGACGGCGGCAAGCCCTTCGCGCCGCTGACCGAAACCACCCGGTATGTTTACATCCGTGAGGCGGGTCAGCCTACCTGATGTAAAGATAAACCCAAACCCATACCATTGGATGTAGGAGGTTACCATTATGTCTATCGGTCAGATTTTGGCTCTTCTCGGCGCGGCGATCGCCGTCATCGGTTCCGGCATGGGTTCCAGCGGCGGCGTGGGCATCGCCGGCGAAACGTCCGCGGGCGTGTCCACCGAAAACCCCGAGGTTAACAGCAAACTGTTGCTTCTGCAGCTGTTGCCCGCCACGCAGGGTATCTACGGCTTCCTGATCGCGGTCATCGTGCTCATCAACACCAACGTGCTGGGCGGCGCCATGAAGGCCGTCGAGCTGTACCAGGGCCTGGGCATCCTGATGGGCTGCCTGCCGATCGGCTTTGTGGGCTATTTCTCCGGCATCAAGCAGGGTCAGGTGGCCTCCGCCGCCATGATCATGACCGGCCAGCGTCCGGAAATGAGCGGCAAGGGCATCACCATGACCGTTATGGTGGAAACCTACGCGGTGCTTTCGCTGCTGGTGTCCTTCCTGATCGTCAACTCCATCAAGCTGTAAGGAGCCGCACATGAACGCAGAGGCCATACTGATCAAAATCGAAGAGGATGCGAAGGAGGCGGCCGCGCGGATCGCCGGGGAAGCCCGGGTGAAGGCGGAGGCGCTGACGGCGGCATCCCGCGAGAAGATCGAGGGGATGCACAAAGCCGCGCTCTCCCAGGCCGAGCGGGACGCCGCCGAAATGGAGCAGCGGATGCTGCGCATGGCCGAGCTGGATGATCGCAAGGCGCTGCTGGGCAAGAAGCGCGCGCTGATTGACGAGACCTTCGTCAAGGCGGGCGAACTGCTGCTCGCGGCCCCCGCCGCGCAACGGCGCGCGCTTTTCCTCGGGCGGATCGCCGCCTGCGCCGGCGGGACGGAAACGCTGTCCGTCGGCGCGCTGGGAGCGGACTGGTTTGACGGAAACTTCCTGACCGACGCCAACGCCGCGCTCGCGGCCGTCGGGAAACCGGCCGGGCTGACCCTCGCGGCCGACCGCCGGCCGGATTGTGCCGGCGTGGTGCTTACGCAAAGCGGCGCAGAAATTCACTGCACGCTGGACGCGTTTCTGGAAGAAGCGCGCGCCGACATGGAACAGCCGGTTGCCACCGAACTGTTTGGCGAGCCGTAACCCCGATCCCACAACAAACCGAAAGGAGGTACGGCCATGCCGCAACCCAGTATCGCTTACGCTTGCGGTAGAGTGGGCGTACTCCGGCGCTCGGCGCTCAGCCGTGCGCAGCTGGATCGCCTGATGTCCGCCAAGGGCTATGAGGACGCGCGACGCACGCTATCGGATATCGGCTTTGCTCCGGCGGATCAGGCGGATTTCCAGACGGCCGCGGACCTGCATGTTCGCAAGGCCTGCGAGCTGATCCGGGCCGTGACGCCGGATCCGGCGACCACCGACTGCTTTTTGCTGCGCTACGACGTGCATAACCTGAAAACCATCCTCAAATCCCGCCACCTGGCGCAAAAACCTCAGTTTTTATCTGCCTGCGGCACCATCGACCCGGAAAAGCTGCGCCATTGCGTGGCGGATCGCACCTATGCGCCGCTGCCGGCGGAACTCAAACAGGCCATGGAAGCGCTGGAAAAAGCCGTCGCCGTCCACTTCGACCCGATGTCGGTGGACGCGAAGCTGGACCAGGCGATGTACCGGCAGATTTTTGCCAACCTGGGCAATCGCCGGAACGCCGAGCTTGCGCGGACGTACTTCCGCGCGAAGGTAGATCTGCAAAACCTGATCATGCTCCTGCGCGGCAAAGCCATGGGCAAGGACGCGACCTTCTTTGCGGAGATCGCGCTTTCGGGCGGCAACGTGGATGTGAAGGCCTACGTGAGCGCCTTCGCTGAAAACGACCGTCTGGCCCGCCGGCTGCGCCGTTACGGCGCGGACGTTTACCAGGCCGCGCTGGCGGCCGCCGTGGATCCGGCCAAGCTGCCGTATCTGGAAAAGGTCGCCGACGATTATCTCTACGGGCTGTTCCGCGCCCGTCAGTATGATTCCGCCTCGATTGCGCTACTGATCGCCTTTTTGCTGCAAAAGCAGCGCGAGGCGACGGACGTGCGCCTGATCATGGCCGGCAAGCTCAACAGCTTTGCGCCCGAAGCCGTAAACGAGAGGGTGCGTGAGCTCAATGGCTAAAATCACCATGGGCGCCGTGGGCGAGCGGGACGCCGTGCTCTGTTTCAAGGCCATCGGCATGCAGGTGATTCCCACGGAAACGGCCGAGGAAACCACCCGCGCGCTGTTTACCCTTACGCGGCAGGGCGTGCGCGTGATCTTTATTACGGAAAACGCCGCCCGGGCGGCGGCCGAAGCGATGGAGCGCTATCAGGGCGACCCGCAGGTGGCGATCATCACCATCCCGGGAAGCACGGGCGCGCAGGGCTACGCCATGTCCCGCGTCAAAGCCAATGTGGAAAAGGCCATCGGCGCGGACATTCTGTTTGGGAACAACGAAAGTCAGAAAGAAGGGTAAAGCATGGCACAAGGAACCATCGTCAAGGTCGCGGGCCCTCTGATCGTGGCGGAGCATATGGCCGATGCGCGCATGTACGACGTCGTGCGCGTCAGCCGTCATCGCCTGGTCGGAGAGATCATCGAGCTGCGCGGCGATCGTGCCAGCATACAGGTCTATGAGGAAACCAGCGGCCTTGGCCCCGGCGAACCGGTGGAGTCCACCGGCGCGCCGCTGTCCGTGGAACTGGGGCCGGGGCTGATCGAGTCGATCTTCGACGGCATTCAGCGCCCGCTGACCAAGATCCGCGAGCTGGTGGGCGACCGCATCACCCGCGGCGTGGAAGTGCCCGCGCTCAGCCGCGAGGCCCGGTGGAACTTTGAGCCGCGCGTCGCCGTCGGCGATAAGGTCACGGCCGGGGATATCCTGGGCGTGGTGCAGGAGAACACCGTAGTGGAGCACCGCATCATGGTGCCCGCGGGGATTTCCGGCGAAGTGACACGCATCGAAACCGGCGAGTATACCATTACCGAAGTCGTGTGCGCCATCAAGGGTGAAAAGGGCGAAACGCATGAGCTGACCATGATGCAGAAGTGGCCGGTTCGCCGCGGCCGTCCCTACCGGGAAAAGATGCTGCCCACGACCCCGATGGTCACGGGCCAGCGTGTTATCGATACATTTTTCCCCATCGCCAGCGGCGGCGTGGCGGCCGTGCCCGGCCCCTTCGGCTCGGGCAAGACCGTGGTGCAGCACCAGCTGGCCAAATGGGCGGACGCGGACATCATCGTCTACGTGGGCTGCGGCGAGCGCGGCAACGAGATGACCGACGTACTCATGGAGTTTCCGGAGCTGCACGACCCGCGCACCGGCGAAAGCCTGATGAAGCGCACCGTGCTGATCGCCAACACCTCCGACATGCCCGTGGCCGCGCGCGAGGCGTCCATCTACACCGGCATCACCATCGCGGAATACTTCCGCGATATGGGCTACAAGGTTGCCATCATGGCGGATTCCACCAGCCGCTGGGCCGAGGCGCTGCGCGAAATGAGCGGCCGTCTGGAAGAAATGCCCGGCGACGAAGGCTACCCCGCCTATCTGGCTTCGCGCATCGCCGAGTTTTACGAGCGCGCGGGCGTGGTCCGGTGCCTGGGCGCGGACGAACGGATGGGCAGCATCAGCGCCATCGGCGCCGTATCCCCTCCGGGCGGCGATATTTCCGAGCCGGTGTCGCAGTCGACGCTGCGCATCGTGAAGGTGTTCTGGGGCCTGAGCGCGCAGCTCGCCTACAAGCGCCACTTCCCGGCCATCGACTGGCTCCAGTCCTACTCGCTGTACATCGAGCACCTGGAGGATTGGTTCAACGACCACGTATCCCCCGAATGGAACGAGCTGCGCGCCCGCGCCATGCTGGTGTTGCAGGAGGAATCGGAGCTTCAGGAAATCGTGCAGCTGGTCGGCATGGACGCGCTGAGCTGGAAGGACCGCCTGACGATGGAAGTCGCGCGCTCCATCCGCGAGGACTACCTCCACCAGAATGCGTTTGACGAGATCGATACCTACACCTCGGTGGACAAGCAGTTCCTGATGCTGCGCCTGATCCTGAGCTATTACGCCAAAGGCAGGCAGGCGCTGGACGCGGGGGCGAACCTCTCCGACGTGATCGGCCTGCCGGTCCGGGAGCGGATCGGCCGCTGCAAGCTGATTCCCGAGGATCAAACCAAACAGTTCGCGGAAATCGAAAACGAGCTGGCCGGCCAGATCGCCGCGATCTCCGAGAAAGGGGAGCTGTGAGCGATGTTGAAGGAATACCGCACCATCAAGGAGGTTGTGGGGCCCCTGATGCTGGTGGATCAGGTGGAGGGCGTCACCTACAACGAACTGGTGGAAATTAGGCAGCAAAACGGCGAGCTTCGCCGCGGCAAGGTGCTGGAAATCAACGGCGGCCGCGCGATGGTGCAGCTGTTTGAAAGCAGCAACGGTTTGCAGATTGAAACCGCCACCGCGCGCTTTCTGGGCCACTCCATCGAGCTGGGCGTGAGCATGGATATGCTGGGCCGCGTGTTCGACGGCATGGGCAACCCTCGTGACGACGGCCCGCAGCTGATCCCGGACAAACGCATGGATATCAACGGCGAGCCGCTCAACCCCGCCGCCCGCGACTATCCCAACGAGTTTATCCAGACGGGCATCAGCGCCATCGACGGCCTGAACACGCTGGTGCGCGGCCAGAAACTGCCGGTGTTTTCCGGCAGCGGCCTGCCCCACGCGCAGCTGGCCACGCAGATCGCCCGCCAGGCGAAGGTGCTGGGCGCCAACGAGAAATTCGCCGTGGTGTTCGGCGCCATCGGCATCACGTTTGAGGAAGCCGAGTACTTTATCAGCGACTTCCGGCGCACGGGCGCCATCGAGCGCGCGGTGCTGTTCATGAACCTCGCCAACGACCCGGCCATCGAGCGCATCGCCACCCCGCGCATGGCGCTGACCGCCGCGGAATACCTGGCGTACGAGAAGGACATGCACGTGCTGGTGATCCTGACCGATATCACCAACTACGCCGAAGCCCTGCGCGAGGTTTCCGCCGCCCGCAAGGAAGTGCCGGGCCGCCGCGGCTACCCCGGCTACCTGTACACCGACCTTGCCAGCATCTACGAACGGGCGGGCCGCGTCATCGGCCGGAAGGGTTCCATCACGCAGATCCCGATCCTGACCATGCCGGAGGACGACAAGACCCACCCGATCCCCGACCTGACCGGCTACATCACCGAGGGCCAGATCATCCTGAGCCGCGAACTGTACCGCAAGGGCATCCAGCCGCCCATCGACGTGATGCCTTCGCTCAGCCGCCTCAAGGACAAGGGCATCGGCAAGGGCAAGACCCGCGAGGATCACGCCGCCACGATGAACCAGCTCTTCGCCGCGTATTCCCGCGGCAAGGACGCCAAGGAGCTGGCCGTGATCCTGGGCGACGCCGCCCTGACCGACGTGGACAAGAAATACGCAGCCTTTGCCGACGCTTTCGAAAAAACCTACGTGTCGCAGGGGTATCAGGCTAACCGCTCCATCGAGGAGACGCTCAACATCGGCTGGGGCCTGCTGGCCATGCTCCCCCGCAACGAGCTCAAGCGAATCCGCGACGAAATGCTGGATAAATACCTGCACGACAACACCATCGACGAGGACGATGCGAACGAGGTGGAGGAATAATGGCCGCCACCCTGCGCGTAAACCCGACCCGCATGGAGCTGACGCGCATCAAGCGCCGGCTGGTGACCGCGCGCCGCGGCCACAAGCTGCTCAAGGATAAGCGCGATGAGATGGTGCGCCAGTTTATCCTGCTGATCCGCGAAAACCACCGGCTCCGGCTGGAAGTGGAAGCGGAACTGACCACGGCCCTGCGCAACTTCGCCATGGCGCGCGCCGTGACCGAGCCGGAGCTGATGGAAGAAGCCCTACTGTGCCCTGCGCGCAGCATCGACGTGGATATGGGCATCCGTAGCGTGCTGAGCGTGCGCGTACCCACCCTGAAAACCGACGAGGGCGACCAGCAGACAACGCTTAGCTACGGCCTGGCCGAAACCAGCGCCCAGCTGGACGGCGCCATCGAAAGCCTGGCGGGGCTACTGCCCAAGATGATTCACCTGGCCGAGGTCGAAAAGACCTGCGATCTGCTGGCCGATGAGATCGAAAAAACGCGCCGGCGCGTCAACGCGCTGGAGTACGTGATGATCCCGCAGTTTCAGGATACGATCCGCTTCATTACCATGAAGCTGGACGAAAACGAACGCGGCAGCCTGACACGCCTGATGAAGGTGAAAGCCATGATACAGGAACGTGCCGAAATCGGTTGATTTGGGACGACGAAATGAGGAAGTGGAGCAAATCCACTTCTTTTTTTCATCATGTGTGATATTCTTGTCAATGTCAAGGGAACTCAACCGTACGCTGGTTGATCTCATCATCATCGTCCGTGAAAACGGCAGGAGGCAAGCATGATTCGCTTTGAAAACGTGACCAAATCCTATGCGGGCGGCGCTGTGAAAGCGGTGGACGACCTGAGCCTGGAAATCGACGGCGGCAAGGTGTTCGGATTTCTGGGACCTAACGGAGCCGGAAAAACCACGACTATTAAAATGATGACGGGCATCCTGAACCCGGATGCGGGCAAAATCTGGCTGGAAGGCATCGACCTTGACAGGGACCCGATCGAGGCCAAACGGCTCTTCGGCTTTGTGCCGGATACCTTCGAAATGTTCGAGCGCCTGACGGGGCTGGAATACCTGAACTTTCTGGCGGACCTCTACCGGGTGGGCAACGCGGAGCGCAAGGCGCACATGGACAAGTACCTGCCGCTTTACGAGCTGGAAAGCGCCATTGGCCAGCAGATTCGCAGTTTCTCCCACGGTATGAAACAGAAGCTGCAGATCATCGGCTCGCTGATCCACCAGCCGCGCATCTGGATTCTCGACGAGCCCATGGTGGGCCTGGACCCGGCCAGCATGCACGCGTTGAAACAGGAAATGCGGGAGTACTGCGAAAGCGGAAAAACCGTGTTCTTCTCCACCCACGTGCTGGACGTGGCGGAGCGCCTGTGCGATGAAATCGGCATTATCCGCAAGGGCAAGCTGATCGCGCAGGGCGAGCCGGAAGCCCTGATGAAAACCGACCGCGCCGAAACGCTGGAAGACCTGTTCCTCAACCTGACGGAAAAGGAGGCGTAAACCATGATTCCGTACCTCAAGCTGCTGATCCGGCAGCGGATCGCGGCGTGGAACCCGGTGAATCATGTAACCGCCAAGCGTTCCAAATGGAAAGTCGTCCTGAGCTATATCGGCTTCGGGCTGGTCATGCTCATGCTCTACGCCATGCTGGTCGTGATGGAATATTTCCTGTACGACGCGTTTGCGTCGCTGGGCGAAGCGGAAACCATGCTGGCCCTGACCGGCGCGATGTGCACCATCCTGACCCTGATCACCAGCTTTTTCTACATTTTCAGCGAGCTGTTCTTCGCCAAGGACGTGCAGTTTGTTTCATCGCTGCCGATTTCCTCGCGCGGGCTGCTGACCGCCAAGCTGATCCGCATCTGGCTGGGCGAGGCGGGCATCGCGCTGGCGGTTTGCCTGCCGGCGGTGATCCTGTATGGCATCGGCCAGGGTTCGGGCGTGCTGTATTACCTGAAGGCGCTTGTGCTGATCCCCTTCATGCCCATGGCGCCCATCGCGGTGGTCACGCTGCTTTCCTTCCTGCTGATCCGCGTTTCCGCGCTGTGGAAACGGCGCGAGGCGCTCACGGTGGTCATGGGGATGCTGTTCCTGGCCGGTATCATGTGGTTTCAATTCTCCTTCTCCTCCAACAAGGGGGAAATGCAGGCGCTGATGCTGCAAATGGTGCTGCGCCAGCGCCGCCTGCTGGATACCGTCGCGGGTCTGTACCCGCCCATCCGGTGGTTTACCACGGCGCTGACGGCGCAACCGCTGCAATCGCTGGTCGCGTGGCTTAGCTTCGCCGCGCTCAACGTTGCGGCCTGCGCGCTGGTGGTCGCGCTGCTGGGCGGCGCATACCAGCGCCTGGCGGTCAAGCAGGGCGAAGCCCTGACCCGCCTGAACGCTTCCGCCAAACGCCGCGTGGACCGTCACGGCCTTCGCGCCCCGCTGATCGCCCTGTACCGCAGGGAAATCCGCGAGATTTTTCAGGTGCCGGTATACGCGATGAACTGCCTGACCGCGTCCATCATGTTTCCGGTGATCGCGCTGGTAATCCTGCTGCAGTCCGGCGACGCCGCGAGCGAGTTCGCGATGCTGCCCGCGTTTCTGCTGCTGGTGCCCAAAGCGCTGGTCGTAGCGGGTGCGACGGCGCTGTTCGCCTTCACTACCTGTATGAACATGGCGGTATCCACCTCGGTATCGCGCGAGGGCAAGCGGCATGAGTTTTTCCGCACCCTGCCGGTAGCTCCCGAAACGCAGCTGCATGCGAAGCTGATGATGGGGCTCACGCTGAACCTGCTGTCCTCCGTCCCGGTCGCGGTGCTACTGTTTGTGCTGATGCCCGCGTTCCGTACCCAGCTCGTAATCGGCTTCCTGGCCTCGCTGCTGTTTTCGACCGCAACGGCCATCACCGGTCTGATGATCGATACGAACCACCCGAAATTCGGCTGGAAGAACGAAACGGAAGCCATCAAGCAAAACGGGATGGCGACGCTGGCCATGTTCGGTTCCATGGGCGCGATCGTCCTGTGCGCGGCAGCGTACGTCGGGCTTACGATGCTCAAGGTATCGCTGACGGGCTCGCTGTGGATCGTGTGCGGCATCGCGCTGGTTGCGGACATTCTGCTGTACCGGAGGCTGGTCCGCCACACGTCGAAGCGCTATTTGTTGCAAGAGGTTCGCCTTTAAGTTAATTTTATGTTACAAATATGCGTGCGTTCTTCTCCATTCTGTGATATACTGGTAAAGAAATGGGGAAGAAGGAGTGCGCGGCATGATTACCAAGGCTCAAAGCAAGCGCTGTTCCAGACGGAACACGCCGGAACAAGGCGCGAGGCTTTCTCCCATGGACAAGGGTCTGCTGCGCTGGACGATGGCCGAACGGGGCGACAAGGTGCTGGATGCCTGCGTAGGCAACGGCCTGATGCTTGAGTACCTGCAACGGAACATGGAGTGCGAGGTCTGCGGCGTTTCGGATAATATGGAGAACGTGCGCGCGTCGCGCGGCAGGCTGCATAACGCCGATATCGTTTACGCCCAGCGCGAGGAAATCCCTTGGAGAGAAAACACGTTTGACTCGGTCTACATCAAGGTGGAAGCGGCGCCGATAACGGAAACCGTCTTGCGGGAGATTTTCCGCGTGCTCAAGCCGGGCGGGCAACTGCTGATGGCATTCCAGACTCTTCCGTCTCCCGTGCGTCAGATCGCGGCCGTTTTCCGGCCCGACGCGGACGAGGAAACGCGCAGGCCAGAAACCCGCGAGCGGATGCTGAAGCTGATGAAACAGCTGGGCATGACGCAGATCACCTGGCAGAAAACCGACCTCCTGCACGGCGTAGGTATCGCCTGGAAGCCGATGGAACCGGCGAGCGCCGCGGGGTGAACGGATACGGCGAAACCGACGGTTCAGATCAAAGAGCCGGCATGCTCACATAGCCGGCTCTTTTCGTATGCTCCGCCGCTACGGCGGAGCGCATGGGGAGAACGCAATAACGGCATCCGGCATCCGGATCCGTGCCTGCCCGGTTGCGGCGCTCGCGGTCGGGCGCAGAAGGCGGCAGATAAGGCGCTTAGTGAAGGAAATCGCCGGCTTCTTCCGGCGCCGTGGCGATCCACGCAGGGTCATCCACGGATGCGGGTCCGGCACGCTTGCTGTGACAGTCTCCGCGTCCATCCGGGGATCGGCATACCCTTGGGGATCGGCATACCATTGGGGATCGGCATACCCTTGGGGATCGGCACAACCTTGGGGATCGGCATACCCTTGGGGATCGGCAAAACCTGGGGACCGGCCGTGGGATTCTTTGAAGCCAACGGCCGGGAGAGCAGGCGAAGGCGAAGCCTTACGGGAACGGCCTACCCCTTCCGCCGGTTGGAAGCCTGAACAACGCCCGGCGGCTACGACCAACCCATTCGCATGAAAACGCGCGTCCGTGCGGCGCGGGCCGCCCGGCGCTCATCGCAGCCGCACGACCTCCACCACCGTCAGCACATCCCCCGTGACGGTAAACCGGACGTCCAGCCCGGCATAGCCGAAACCGTACCGCCTGGCGGGATCGTCCTGATAGGCGGGGCGGGGATCGCCGGCCAAAATCGCCAGCAGGGTGTCCACCCTTGCAGGCGGAACCATGGACAGCCACTCGTCCGGAAAGACCACCCGAAGCGCGGCAAACTGGCTGCTGTCCGTGAAGCCGCCGGTCGCGGCCGGTCGGCAGTCCGTATACGGCAGGTAGGGCTTGATATCGAAAATGGGCGTGCCGTCCATCAGATCGGCGCCGCCGACGGTCAGCGACAGGATCGGCTCATCCATGCCCAGGTTGATGCGCAGAAGCTTGACACAGCTCAGGCCGAGCGGATTGGGACGGTTAGGCGACCGGGTGGCAAAAACGCCCATGCGGACGTTGCCGCCCAGCCGCGGCGGGCGCACCATCGGCGACCATTTGGACCGTTCGAAGCCCGAAAAACCCCAGATGAGCCACAGGTGGCTGTACCCTTCCAGCCCGCGCAGCGCGTCCGGGTTGCGGTACTCCGGCACGAACACGATCTCCGACTGCAACGTTTCCACAAGCCCGCTCTGGCGCGGAAGCCCGAACTTGGTGGGGAAATCGTTGCGGAGATGGGCGATGGGGGTGAGGACGAAAGATGAATCCTCAGGAGTACCTCGCATGGGCGCTCTCCTCTCCGTCGGGTTGGGCGGCGCGCGGTTGCCGGCATGGGTTGCGGGCAGGGGACGGCTTTCATTATACCTTGTTCCCGGATGAAGCGCAAACCCATGCGCGCGTGTACCGGGGGCCGCCGTGCCGGCTCCCGCCCCCAAGGCCGGCGACGCCTGTGTGGCGGACTTGCGGGCGCGGGCGCGGCGATCCGCCGGGAGCCACGCGGATGGGGAAGCATGGCCTGCACGAGATCGACGCGTTCAGACGCATGATCGACGTGTTAAATTCCTGCTTGACAGGGAAGAAGGCCAACATTATAATATAATAGTTGTTTTGTGGTATCCTGCGCGTCTGGAATCAGGTGCGCAAAGCCATACAGAATCGCAGATTGCAAGGAGTTGTTCCGCATGTTTCGTACCTACCAGCCCAAGAAGATTCAGCGTAGCAAGGTGCACGGTTTCCGCGCCCGCATGTCCACCAAAAACGGCCGCCGTGTGCTTTCCGCCCGCCGCCGCCGTGGCCGCAAGGTGCTCAGCGCCTGAGGTTTCCGCTGGGAAGCAAAAAGCGTATCGGTTGGCCCGCTCCCATTTTTCTTGTTAAGGGTGAAGTGGGTACGGGCTTTTCCGGTATTCCGGGAGCACTGCCTGTCGCGGACTTCCGCAACCGTCGGGAATGAGGGATCGTATTGCAGCGACAGCACCGCCTGAGCCGGAACCGTCAGTTCAGCTATGTGTACCGCAGGGGCGTGAAGGCTTCGGGGCGGGATCTGACGCTTCTGTATGTGAAGAACATGCAGCAGCGGATCGGGATTTCCGTCAGCAAAAAGGTAGGGTGCGCCGTGGTGCGCAACCATACCAAGCGCAGGCTGCGCGAATGCATGCGGCCGCAGCTATCGGAGCTTAAGAACGGCCTGTACGTGATCGTCGCCCACCCGGCGGCGGCGGAGCGCTCCTTCCTCCAGCTTCAGCACAGCCTGAACCTGCTTCTCCACAAGCTGGCCCTGTACCGTGGCGAGCAGCCAAACCCGAAACCGCAATGAAACGATTTTTTCTCGCAGGGATCCGCTTCTACCAGCGCCACATCAGCCCGCATACGCGGCCGTCCTGCCGGTTCCAGCCCACCTGCTCGCAGTACGCCGTGACGGCCATCGAGCGATATGGGCCATGGAAAGGGTTCTGGATGGCTCTGTGGAGGATTTTGCGCTGCAACCCCTTTTCCAGGGGCGGGTACGACCCCGTCCCGGAAGACCCGACCGTCACAATAAGGAGGAATTAGCCCCCCCATGGATGCGATTAACACATTTTTAGCCGGTATTCTGGACGGCATCAATTCGATCATCAACAGCTACGGCTGGTCCATCGTCGTTTTCACCATCCTCATCAAGCTGGTGCTGTTCCCGCTGGACCTGAAAAGCCGCAAGAGCATGCGCCGGATGAGCAGCCTCCAGCCGCAGGTGGCCAAACTCCAGAAAAAATACGCGAACGATAAGGAAAAACTCAACCAGAAAACGGCCGAACTGTACCGCAAGGAGCATATCAGCCCGCTGTCGGGATGCCTGCCGATGCTCGTGTCCCTGCCGGTGCTCTTTGCCATGTTCGCCGCCATGCGCATGGTCGCCAACATGCAGCTGGCCAAACAGGCGCTGGATCTGCTGACCGGCGTACAAACCAGCGAAGGCTGGCTGTGGGTGCGCAACCTCTGGATGCCGGACAGCCCCTTCTCCTCCATGATCGTGGATCAGAACAGCTTAAAACAGATTCCCGCCGACATCTGGGCCAAGGCGTTCGCGCTGCTGAATGGCGACCAGGTGGGGATTCTGGCAAACCTGCAGATTACCGCGGAAACGCTCACCGTGGACAATATCTACAACGCCTTGCAGGCCAGCCAGATCTATGTGAGCGAAACCGCCTTGTGGGGCACGATGCCGCAGTTGAACCTGATTGTGTTTAACCTGCCCATCTACGCCCACAACAACGGCTTCTTCATCCTGCCGGTGCTGGCGGCCGTTACCCAGTACCTGATGACCCTTACCCAGCCTCAGACGCCCACCGCTTCCATGGATGCCGCCGGTAACCCGGCCGCGAGCACCAACAAGTTCATGAAATGGTTCTTCCCGATTTTCTCGCTGTACATCTGCTCCAGCTACAACGCCGGTTTCTCGATTTACTGGGTGATGGCCAACCTGATTTCCTGGGGCCAGGGCCTGGTGATGAACCGGATCTTTGACGCGCAGGAGAAACAGAAGAAGACAACCGAGGTTGCCGGAGAGGAGAGCTTTCGATGAGAAGCATAGAATCTTCCGCCAAAACGATGGAGGAAGCCGTCACGCAGGGGCTTGAAAAGCTGGGTGTGTCGCTTGGGGATGTGTCCATCGACATCATCGACGAAGGCAGCAAGGGACTGTTCGGCCTCATCGGCGGCAAGCCCGCGCGCGTTCGCCTGACCGTGAAGGAAAGCGCGGAGGATACGGATATCCTCTCCTCGCTGTCGTTGCAGTGCGATGTGCCCGCTCCGGCCAAAGATAAGCAGCCGGCTCGAGACAAACAGCCCGCCCGCGAGGAACAGCCCAAAAAACCCGCGCCAACCTCCAAAGGCGGCAAGGAAACCGTCGCCGCCAAGAAGGCGGAAAAGCCCGCCCGAACCGAAGCGCCGGCCGCCGCCAAGCCCGCGCCCGAAGCCACGCGCCGCGATCCCGCTACTGCGGCCGGCAAAGCGCAGCAATTCCTCCTAGAAGTGACCCGCCTGATGAAGGTGGACGTGACCGTCGCGGCGGATGTGGACGCGGAAGGCAACGTGCGCGTGGACATGCACGGCGATACGCAGGGCATCCTGATCGGCCGTCGCGGCGAAACGCTGGACGCACTGCAGTATCTGGCCAGCCTGCACGTCAACCGCGGGCAGGACGATTACACGCGCGTGACCATCGATACCGAGAATTACCGCGCCAAGCGGGAAGAAGCGCTGACCCGCCTGGCCAACCGCATGGCGAACCGCGCGATCAAGACGGGCCGCAAGGTCGTCATGGAGCCGATGAACCCCTACGAGCGGCGCATCCTGCACAGCGCGCTGCAGCAAAACGAGGCTGTCGCCACCCACAGCGAAGGCGACGAGCCCAACCGGCACGTGGTCATCACGCTGAAATAAGGCCGCGCCGGGCCATCGCTTCCGACAACGCGCAGCCGGCTGCCCATGCCAAGGAATATACCGCGCCGTCGGGATCATTCCGACGGCGCTTTGCGTACGGCCTGCGAAAACGTTAGGTTAGACAACATTGCACAATCCTATGACCGTTACGGTTGTGAAGAAAAAAACAATGTGTTATAATCGGCATACTGACGAACCATAGGAGAATCGAACGCGCAGCGGCACAGCATGACGTTCCTGTTTTCGACGTGGGGGGAGGATCATCCATGGCAGGTTACGTATCAGAAGCGGTTATCCGTCGGCTTCCCGGCTACTACCGCCATCTCAGGGAACTGGAAGCGGAAGGCGTCCGGCAGATTTCATCGCAGGGCCTGGGCGAGCGGATGAAACTGACGGCTTCGCAGATCCGGCAGGACATCAACTGCTTCGGCGGCTTCGGCCGTCAGGGGTACGGATACAGCGTGCAGGAATTGCGAGAACATATCGGAATGATTTTGGGCGTCGACCGCGTTCACCGGATGGTGATCTTGGGCGGCGGCAATATCGGCCGCGCGGTGGCGCTGTCGGACTCGTTTCCGGCCAACGGATTCCAGACCCTTGCGATTTTCGACGCGGATCCCGGGAAGATCGGCACGACGATCGGATCGATTCTGGTACGGGATATCGAAACGCTGACGGACTTTCTCAGGGAGCAGCCGGTGGATATCGCGGTGCTGGCCGTGCCCCCGCCCCAGGCGCAGGAGGTGGCGGACGACCTTTGCCGCAACGGGATCACGGCGATCTGGAACTTTGTACCCGCCGATTTAAAACTGCCGCCGAACACCACGGTGGTCAACGTTCATCTGGAAGAGGGGCTTGAAATTCTCTCCTTTAAGATGAAGCAGAAGGAAACCTGAGCGCGCAGCCGCGTTGATCCGGAGGTGAACCTGATGTCCTGGGAAGACGAACTGGACGTGAACGATCCGGCGCTTTATTCGCCGCGCGTATCGCCGACCGTGCAGACCGCCGACCCGCAGGCGCCCGCCGGGGCGGATCGAGGCACGCCCAACGAGCCGGACTTCCTGTATGACGAAACGGACCGCTGGAACGCGCCTTTGGACGAACTGCCGGTTTACCAGCCCACGCCTGCGCAAACCCGCTCCAACGCGGCGGACCGCCAGGCCGGAAACCCGTACGCGCGGCGTCGGGCACCGGCTCAAGGCACCCGGCAAAGCGTCGCCTTGGGCCCCGCCGGAACGGGGCTGATCCGGGACGGGAACACGATGGTATGGGCCGGCGGCGTGGTTGCCTGTTTTGCGGTGCTGTTTATCGTTTGCGTGATGTTCATGCCGCAGCTGGTCGGGTTTCTCTGGCAGGGCACCTTCATCAACGGCGAGGTGCTGGTCTACGACCCGGAACTGGTCGCCAACTACAAGTTTTACCGCGACTATCTGCAACAGGATATCATCTACCCCGGCGTGTTTGTGGACGGCGTGCACGTGGGGGGGATGACCGTCGCGCAGGCCGAAGAAGCGCTCAACAACGCGGGCGACACCGCGTCCGGCGCGTTTTCGGTGAACATCGTGATCGGCAACAAAGGCTGGACGATCGACAACACTAACGTATCCGCGACGCGCAACCTGCAAAACGTGCTGGCGCAGGCCTACGCCATCGGGCGCAGCAACACGACGGAGATCATCGGCACCAGCATGACGCCGTTTCGGCAGCGCGTGGATACGGTCATCGCCCTGCGGACCCAGTACGCCAACCTTTACAGCGACGCGACGTACGACCATGACGCGGTACGCAGCAAGATCGACGAGATCGCCGCGTATGTGACCCGCGAACCCGTGGATTCCCAGATTGAGTCCTTCAACCCCAATACGCGCACCTTCACATTTACCGAGGACCAGCCCGGCGTGACCATCGATGCGGACGCCCTGTACCGGGAGGTCATCGCCAAGCTGGACGAAGGCGCACAGGGCGCGACGATCAACGTGACCGCGCAGATTACCACGCCCGCCGTTACCAAAGCGGATATGATGAACAGCTTCAAGCTGGTCGCCGCCTTTACGACCTCCACCACCAGCGACAAGCAGCGAAATAATAACATCAACCTCGCCTGTCAGGCGATCAACGGC
>JAAYUF010000020.1 GCA_012517815.1 Clostridiales bacterium | reverse complement strand
GCTGGACGCGCAGGTGGCGCGCGCCGCCGCGCAGGCCGCGGCCGCCAAGACCGCCGCCGCGCAGGCCACAGCCTCCGCGCAGCCTGCCGCCGCGCCTGCCGCGAAAACCACCCCCGCGCAGGAAACCTACGATCCCGCCCAGTGGCACGCCGGCAAAACCACCGATGTGGCCGACCGCGTGAAAACCGCCGTGGAGCAGGCGCAGGCGCACGCCCCGCAGGCCCCCGTGCTTCAAATGGGCGGGCAGGCGCAGGCGCAGGCGACCCAGCGGCAGGAATAAACCGCAGGCGCGCCGCCGCAACGCGCGAGCCGCGATCGCCGGCACGCATCCCCATCCGATTGTTTGAAGTTTGAAGGAGGGCACCCACCATGACGGAAACGAACCAGACCCCCGAAGCCGCCGCGACGGCCGCCGTACCCGTGCTCACGCTCGACTCGTCCTCCATGGCAAAGGATAAATCCGACCTGGACGATGCCGTCGCCGCGCTGGAAAAGGCGGGGCAGGCGCCCGGCGCCGGCAGCGCCGCCAAGGCGGTGGAGGCCACGCTGGCCGATATGGACACGTCCATGCTGTCCGATGCCGAAAAACGCAGCATCAACGATTTCGTGGGCAAGATCGATATCGAAAACCCCGATCACGTACTGCTCTACGGCGCGGATGCCCAGAAGAAGGTCGCGGATTTCAGCGACAGCGCGCTGGCCACCGTGCGCACCAACCAGACCGGCGAAGTCGGGGATATGCTGGTTCGGCTCGTCAGCGAAATCAAGGGCTTCGGCTCCGAGGCGGAGAAGCCGGGCGGCATCAAGGGCCTGTTCTGGAACGCCCAGAAGGCCATTGAGGAAATGAAAAATAAGTACGAAAAGGTGGAGATCAACGTCGACGCCATCGCGACGTCGCTTGAGAACCATCAGGTGCAGCTGCTCAAGGACGTGAGCATGTTCAACCACCTTTACGATATGAACACCCAGTATTTCAAGGAGCTGACGATGTACATCATCGCCGGCGGCAAGAAGCTGGACGAAGTGCGCGCCACCACGCTTCAGGAGCTCAAGCGGAAGGCCACCCAGAGCGGCGACGCCATGGACGCCCAGCGCGCCAACGATCTGGCCGCCGCGTGCGACCGGTTCGAGAAGAAGCTGCACGACCTTAAGCTCACCCGCACCGTGGCCCTGCAGATGGCCCCGCAGATTCGCCTGCTGCAGAGCAACGACAGCCTTCTGGTGGAGCGCATCCAGAGCACGCTGAGCAACACCCTGCCGCTGTGGAAGAGCCAGATCGTGATCGCGCTGGGCATGCAGCGCAGCCAGGAAGCCCTGCGCGCGCAAACCGCCGTGACCGATATGACCAACGAGCTGCTCAAGAAAAACGCCGAGAAGCTCAAGATGGGCACCATCGAGACCGCCCGGGAGGCCGAGCGCGGCATCATCGATATCCAGACCCTGACGCAGACCAACCAGAGCCTGATCGACACCATCACCGAGGTGATGCGCATTCAGGACGAGGGCCGCACCAAGCGCGTGGAGGCCGAGAAGCAGCTGGTGGTCATGGAAAACCAGCTCAAGCAAAAGCTGCTGGAACTGCGCCACTGAACCGCCGTTGACAGGCTGGCATGCTCCCGCCTGCGCGGGAGCATGTTTTTATGATCGGCCGCCGGGCCGGTGCGAAGCCCCGCGCCGCCCGGCCAACAGAAAGGAACCGCTATGAAACCCAAACTTCCCATCGGGGTTGCCATCCTGATTTCACTGCTGCTGCTGGTCTTTGGCCTTGTATACGGGGATGTGAGCGGCCACGCCGACGAGCGCGCGCGCGCCGACGCCCTGCTCCGGGGGGAAAGCGGCCTTCTGACGGTCATCGCCTACCGCGCGGCCGACGGGCTCAACCTGTGCGTGGTCGCGGACCGGCATCTGGCCGCCGACGCGGACGTGGAAGCCCTGCGCGCGGCGGCTGCGGCCCTGCGCAAGGGGTCCGGCGCCCTGCCCGCCGTGAAGGCCGGGGATCAAACCCTGGCCGGCGCGTTTGGCGCCGTGGCCGCGAAGCTGCGCGCGATGCCCAGCTTTCAGCAGAGCGAACGGGACCGGCAGTATCTGGAGATGCTCTCCGCCGACTTTTCGCAGTACGGCCAAAACGAGATTTTCGACGCTTACAACAAGGCGGCCGAAGCCTTCAACCAAAAGCTGCTGGAGACGCTGCCGGGCAAGCTGGCGCGCTTTCTGGGGGTAAAGCCGCTGGAGCTGTACGCGTAACCCGTCCCCAACCGCCCCGGCCTGCGCCGCGGGCGATGCCACAGGCCGTCCGCTTCCCTTGACGGTTCCGGAAGGAGAACTATGAAAACGACGATTTGGAAATCCATAGCCGCTGTGACCCTTGCGGCGGCGCTGCTGCTGTCTGCCTGCGCGCTGGGCGAGGCCCGCTATCCCGCGGCGGGCGGCACCGTCACCGACGACGCCAACGCCCTGAGCCAGACCATGACCGCCGACATCGCCGCCTATGCCGATACGCTGGTCGCTGAAACCGACGTGCGCGTGCATGTCGCCATGGTGCTGTTCCTGGACGGGGAAACCGTGCAGACGTACGCCGACACGCTGTTTACCCGCTGGGAACTGGGCGAGAACGATCTGCTGCTGCTGGGCGCGGCCGCCGAGGACACCTTCGCCGCCGCTTCCGGTTCGGCGGTGAAAGCCAGGCTCAGCGATGCCAGCCTGAAAAACCTGCTCTACACCGAAGGCTTTTCGGCCCGGTTCAAGGCGCAACAGTACGACGACGCCTTCGGCTCCTTCTTTGTGGCGTTCAACCATCTGGTGGCCAAGCAGTACGGGACGGAGATCGAGCTGGGCGAGCGGTTCAAGGCTTACCAGCCCAACGCCGTACCCACTGCCACCGTACCCCCCTCCACCCTGCAGGACAACATCGCCGACGCCGCGAGCGGACTGGCGGAGGCGACCTCCTCGCTGTGGGCCAGCACCATGAACGCCATCACCAACAGCGTGGACCAATATAACGACGACAGCCGCCAACGCGATGAAAACGGCGGCGGCCTGACGCCCACCGGGTGGATCGTGCTGGCGATCATCGTGATGATCGTGCTGGGGCAGAGCCGCCGCGGAAGCGGCCGCCGCCACAGTGGCTGCGGGTGCTCGCCGATCGGGTGGATTCTGGGCGGGCTGGGCCTTGGCGAATGGATTCGCCGCAACCGCTAGGCAAGGCACGGCGGCTGACGCGCAAACGAATCACCGACCTGTGGCCGCGCGAGAGCGCGGCCATCGGCATGCGCCGCGAAAGGGCGGCGGGGGACG
>JAAYUF010000019.1 GCA_012517815.1 Clostridiales bacterium | reverse complement strand
GTTTATTCTGTTTCCTGATGGAATATGCGAATGATCGGTCGGTTTCCAGAACCCATCTTAGAGGGGAATCCATTCGTACCTTGTTACCCCAAGCGTCTTAATTCATTGGTTGAGTACTTTGATCTTGCGAATTTATCGGGACACTGTCAATCGAGACTATGTCCAACCTTGAGGGGTCACTTCAGCATTTGAGGGTGGGTGCAAAAAAATGCACCCATCTGAGCATTTGTGTAAGAATGCCTTGCGCATGGTAATCCTTGGACATAAGCGAGCCTCAAAAGCAAGACTTAAAGCCAATGCACCAAGCCTCCGAATCGCTGAAACCCTTACAAATCAATCCTTTCCACCCAAACAAAAAGGACGCCAACCTCGTATCGAGATTGACGTCCTTTTATGGCGGAGAAGGAGAGATTTGAAATACCCTTTTGCCTGAAAACGTAGATAAATCGTTGTCTTTCCATGTTAAGAAAACCCAGTAAATTCAAAGCATTCCCATGCTTGGATATAAACCAGAATCAATTAGAATAAACGCTAATTGCGGTCAGAATTGCGGTCAAATTCCAGCCCGTTCCGTGCGTCGCTACGAAGTTATTTTCTATAACTATTCATGCCTTTTTACCTACTCATGGACAGAACGGGGGGATTGGGGTTCACGACCGTTGCCACAAGTGGCAACGAAGTAGTTCGCTGGGCACGCGTTAACGGCTATCTTACAGAATGGACGGAACTACATCACCCAGTTATTGCACCTTATTAGGCTAAAGCAAAAAGCTGCCCTTTCGGGCAACTCTCTGCGCGTGGTCAACTGTTTAGAAAACTCCGCACGTCCTCTATTGAATAGAAGAACGCTATTGGGGAAGCACCTGCGACCACGGTATTTGTTTCAAGGTCATACAGTATGCAACCATAATCCCCGAAACACGGATTGTACTTAACGTTGAGTCCATAACCGTGTTCCTGTGCTTCACGCCTAAGCTTCCTTACAGCCCCGTAGGTGCGACATTCCATAATACATGGCTCCTTTCAAATTCTGTCAGAACCATGCCATACCACGCCATGCCACGCCTTACATGTGAATTATATCTGGTGTAAATATCCTCGTCAAGTTAATTATTCACATCACCCGATCATACCCCATATCCCACGTTTCCCGGTTTGCCAGCCATGCCCCCATAGCAACAGACAGCACAATATCATCATGCGCCCCGCTGCGTGCTCCGTAGGTGTCCATGCCTGTGTCACTGATCTTGGTTTGAAAGGTGAGAAGCTCGTCCACCAACGCGTCAGCCTCTTTCATCCCCCTGGCAATCTGTAACGCGCCATTCTGGAATAGGATTTGCAAGTTGGTTATCAGGTCACGCTTGGGCACGTTGAAGATACGCCTGTCACGGGTTACAGCGTTGCCGCCTGTAATGGAGATAGCATACAGGGATTCATGGAACCCTGCTTTGCGCATCATATCATACACGGGTCGGCCTAACCCGGTCAGGTCAATCACAACCGCCTTGTACTTCTTTTCAAGCTGGGGGCTACGGTATATCTCTATTAAACGGTCAATGATCGCAGGGTATTCCGTGCCCCTTGGCGGGCGCTCAATGTGTCGCAGGTGGAAGGTGTTCACAAACCCCTGCGCGTTTACGCCGGATGAAATGCGCTCGGTTATGCTGATCGCGGTATAGTCGGTTGTCTGCCCTAAGTCTGCGCTGATGAAAAAAGTATTGATGGGCTTTATCTTCTTGCAGTCAGGCCGTGGGATATAACTCAATTCATCATTGTTATACATAATAACCTCCTAGAATAGCGGCTGTACCGCTTCGCTGAATGCCCGTTGCACAAGGTCATAGTAGAAAGAAGAATCTTCCGTTTCCACAAACTCGCACATGTATTCCTGCCGGAAGAACATATCACCCAATGAACGCCGCTGCTGTTCCAGCTTTTCCGGGGTAATACGTGGGCACATTTCGGCGGTTATGGCTATCTTCTGCCATTCGCTGCCGCCGTTCGTCCATTCCTCAAAGAAGTGCCCGCGCTTGCCGTAGGGCGTTGACATGGCAATATATTGCCCGTCATTGATAATGAGCATCGGCAGGATTGCTTGGTAAAATTCATCCTTCACCTGCGCTGATTCATCTTCCAGTATCAAGCTGACGCTGGAGAACCCGCGCACGGTTGCTTGGTCGCCCGGCAAGCTGACAATGCGGCTATTGTTGGAAAGCGTCATGGACAGCTTGTTATCTTCCAACAGGGAAAGCTTGTTTTCCATCTTGCCGTAGTGCTCTTTTGTCTTACGGAAAAGCTCCTGCGATTGACGCAGGGACGGACTGACAAGCAGTATCAGGCTGCCCGGCGTGTATACGCCCCTGTGAAGCGCTTTCATGGCCGTGGTCGTAGATTTACCGCTTTGGCGGCTGCAATTCAGGAGCATACGCTTTCCCTCGTAGCGCAGAACCTCCGCTTGCCATGGATCCGGCTCAATGCCGATATGCCGGCTGAAAGCCACCGGGTCAAGCGCCCGGATGATATCTTCTTTATACAACGTTGCTGCCCTCCAATGCTTCTACAACAGCCTTTCTAGCATCAGGGTAGGGCAACAATGCCCTAAGCATCACAGAACGCAGGGATGCCCATTCAGGCGTGATTATGAAGTTGTTGACGGTACGCGCGCCGATCTCGCCCGCCATCTTGGCGTAAAGTTCGACAACGCCGCGAAGCTCTTTCAAAGCTTTCAAGGCAAGCTCTGGGTTGTTCTGCTCTGTTGCCTGTTTGTATATGGTATCTGCCCGCTGGTCAAGCTCGGCCATGCGCTGCATAACCCCGTCAGCCTTGGCCACTTTCTGCGCTTCATGGGATACCGCCAGTTGATGGGGAATATGCTGCTTGTGACGGTGTACGGAAGTCAGCGAAAGGCCGTACTTGTCGGCTATGCTTCGCAGGGTCGCCCCCTGTAAGATTTCCATGGATATTTCTTCTGCTTGCGGGTGAGCGCAAACGCTGCATCTGGTTGCCATGTTTTCACCTCATGAAAACGGGGGCACAGCCGTAGCCATGCCCCCATATCGTTGTGTTTACACAATCGCTTGGTAGTACAGGGCGTCGGCCTTGTTATCCAGAACGAAAGCGTCATAGTTGATACGGCCTTCCACAAGGCTGCCGCTGATACCGGGCGGGTCTGTGTGTACCCGATAATCCGCCAGCTTGGTGGGCGCTACGGTCGCCACAGGGTGGGCAATCAGGAACCCGAACTTGGCGGGCAAGCGCCCGGCAGGTACACGGATAACCATCATACCGTCAAGGTTGCCGATCACGCCACGCAAGCGCATATCCGCGCCAATGTCGCATTCAAGCACAATATCCTTGCTCTGCTTCATCAGCAGGTAGGTATCCGGCGTGACCAGCAGGACGCGCCCGGTATCCGGGGCTTCTGCGTTGTCCAGCGCGTTAGTGCCCTTGATGATCTCGCCGTACAGGTTGGTAGCGGTCAAAGCAAGCGCGGTCGGCTTCGTTCCGGCATTGGTACACATCTGGGCATAAACCCATGCGTCAACTTCCGGTACAACCACCTGCCGAAGCTGCCGGGCAAGCGCGGATGCCGCCGAAAGCTGCCCCGCCGTTTCGTCCTCGTCCAGCTTGTCAATGGCGAAGGTGAAAGAGCGGTCACGGGTGAGCGTCATATCCTCGGTCGTAGCGTCCAGCCCGGCAATAGCGCCGTAGCGTGACCAGTTGCCCGTAGCGGGGCCGCTGCGCCCGTAGTCGTTCATGCTGGAAGTGCTCGCCTTGTACACCTTAATGGTGGAAGCGCCATCCCATGCAAAATCTTGGTTGGTCAACAGGGATTTCTTGGATTCCGTAGCAAAGATTTCATCCGTATATGGAAGATATTTCGTAACCAATTCAATGGCCATATTGTTTTACCCTCATTTCAGCCCCATGGCCGCGCGTATCGGGTCAACGACCGTTGATAAGCCGCTCACCCGCTGCCCAGTCGCAAGGCGTGTTTTTGTCGCCTGTGGCGTGTTCGTTTCAATGATCGAAAGCGTGCGCTCCATCGCTTCCGCGCTGCTGGTATCCACCAGCGTTAGGAAGTCAGGCGAAAGCCCCCGCGCGGTCAGCCGCGCCGTTGCCTTGCTTTCAAGCTCCTGTTTCTGGAAAGCCGCTTCCCGTTGTGCAAACTCTTGTTCCCTTTTTGCAAGCTCCGCGCCATGCTTGGCACGATCTTCCGCAAGTCTGCGGGAAACGATCTGGTTCACTTCTTCCTGCGAAAAGGTTTTTACGCCCTCCGGGGCTGTGGGTTCTCCGCTGTTGGCGGTTTCAATATCAATCATCGTTTTCATCCTCCACCAGATTACCAATGTCGATTCTGTCTTTCTCAAAAGCTACGGGACGGCCTACCATCACAAGATTATAGGCTTCTTGCCAACTTATGGACGCGGCGTGCATCACATCAAGCATTGCATGACGATATACAAGCGCGGCGGCAAGCTCTATCGGATACCCACTCTTGCGAGCATATCGGAATACAGTGGTTGCTATCTTGGTGTCAGAATCCGTCAATGATTGTTCAAGTGCTCGTAGTTGCCTTATAACCATGTTGCTACCTCCAGTTTAACGCCCAGGAGTGGGCTATTTATGTGAAAACGGCGCGGACGTGTCCGGCTCACATTGAGCTTCGCACGTTCCGCGCCGCTGTTCACAGCTTCCATCAATAGATGGGGAACTACCGTTTGCATTATACCATATTTACCCTTGTTTCGCAAGCTGTTCCGGCTTTCCGGTATGCTCGGCAAGCGTTAGGTAAGCCCTCTTGTATTGGCCTTTTGCTGGTTCGCGCTTCACCTTCAAAACACGCTTGCCCAGACTGACAATCACGTCCAGTAATTCCGGCTCTCGTTCGTAGGATACCCGAACTTGTGTACTCATTTTTTGCCCCCCTTTCGCATGAAGTCAAGAATCATCTGGGTGTAAGCAAGAATTGCTTGCAGCTTGTCCGGGCGCTCAATCTGCGCCACGTTGGCGGCTATCATATCGCGGCAGGTATTGGATTCGGTCGGGTCAGATTTATTCATCACAGGTCAGCCCTCCATATTGTTTGATTTGGGATTCCATGGTATACTGTGGTGGATGCTTTTGCTTGCGCCTATGCGTTGCCCGACGCGGTAGGCGCTTTTTGATTGCTTGCAGGTCATGCGTGAAACCTCTTTTCAGAGAAAAGTGCTGTTTTGGTTGTGCATGGACAAAATGGACTAAATGGACAGAACTTGTACTATTGTCCATTCTGTCCGTTCTGTCCATACAAGGCAGGATTTACAAAGTATTTCGGTGCGGGCGGCTTGCCCATGCCGCTATACTCGGTTGTCACCTCCGCAAGATAGAAGTATTCTTCAAGCAGGGCAAGGGCTGCTGCCATAGCGTCCGGGTTATCAAAGCGGGGTCTGCACATGCGGTACAGGTCGCGTCTGTTGACAGTCATGGTTGTTCGCTTCGCCAACTTCTTGATAATGAATTGCGCGTCTGCTTTGGTTTTATCTGCACCCATCAGCTTGTAAGCCGCTTTGGAGTGTTCAAGGAAGTATTTACCGATCTTGATTGCATCTTGCAATGTTTCCGGCGTGATGGACTTGTAAGCCGCTGTATCCAGATGTTGAATTACATGCAGCACACCAGCAACGCGCAAGATTGCACCCATAAGCTTGCCCGCCCAATCTCCAATAGCTTCAAGGTCGTCTGCTAGGCGCGGTTCCAGTTCCTGATAGAATGCCCGGAGCACCTCCGTAGCGTCCAGCGACAGGGCAATGACGCGCTCCTCTGCCTGTTGTGGGATATTCAGTAACCGCTTGACCATGCTTTCGTAAGCGTCTACAATGGCCGGGGGAATGGGCGCTGTATCGAAAGCACGCGCCCCAACCTTGCTAACAGGCATTGCGTACAGAAACCGCGCGGTCAATCCCCTGCCCCTGAATGCTTCATTTTGCATGATGCCATCAAGCACTTGGGGTTGAATGGCAAGGAAGATTGTCATAGCCGGGTTTTTGATATACTCGCTGGGTCTGCCCTTACGATCAACGCGTACAGGGTCGCCCGCATGAGCTTTCAAAACCACGTCAATGTTTACGCCGTTGGTGTACCGCCCGGCCAGCGTGTCAAACAAGCCGCCCTCCGCGCTGATAACACCAATCTTCCCATCATGTTCAGCCATCAGGGAAGTTATTGCTTCGGGGGTTGCGTCGTCTGTCCACAGCCGGATTAACTTGGGTTCCCGTTCTTCCAGTTCCGCAAGTTCTTTTTGCTTGGCAAGCGCCCTGTCCAACGCGCCGGGTTTTGCCGTAGCCTTTGCCGCTGAATCTTCCAGCCCCTTAACCTGCTTGCACAGAATGTTGTGTTTGATCTGGTATTCATCAACAAGTGATTGAAGTTGCTCGTTGACTTCGGCTTCGTAGGTGAATATCGGCGCGGCCATGGTGGAAGTGACAGCGCTTTTCCTTTCACCCGGCGCGGCAATCAAGGCTGTGTAAATATTCGTCGGTTCTTCCCATCCGGTTTTACCCATGATCTTGAACTTGCGTTGAATAGCAAGCGAGCAGATAGCAAGGCCACAAACTGCCGTCATATCCTCTGGAACCTGCAAGGATTCGGCACACGCAATCACATAATCACGAAGTGCAGCGGGCAAAGCATCAACCGGGAAGCTCGGTAAGCAATCCTCTGATAGGCTGACAGGGCGGTTCTTTTGAAAGAAGTTTACAATATCGACGGGTTCCATCAAATCACCAGCCCTTGCATGTACAGCGATTCTGGCGTAAGTCGGTCAAGCAGTTCAATGCTGTTTTGCGCCCACCAGAACGCCGATAGCGCCGTTGTGAAGCTATCGTCCTCCATCAGTGCATCAGGCTCTTGCAGGGCTGTAACGCGCCGTTTCATGGCTTCGTTTGCGTCTTGTTGAATGTCCAGTAAATCCATCCGCTTTTCACGCCGCCATTGCTCAACCGCTTGGGTTTTATGGTATTCGCTTGGCTGTGTGCGGGGCGTGTAATGTGCCGGCTGTTGCCCTGCAAGTTCGGTCGCTGCCACCAACGCAGGAACGCCCCGTAACCTTGCTAGGAAGCTCACAGCGTCACCGCCAGCACCACAGGAGAAACATTTCCAGCCACCGTCTGGGAAGAACACCAGCGATGGGGTTTTGTCTGCGTGGAACGGGCAACGCGCCCAGAAACGTTCGCCGCGCTTGCGGAATTCCAGCCCCTCTTGCTGGGCAACTTGGTAGGCCGGAATGCCCCGGCAACGGTCGAAGATGTTTTCCGTCACGCCTTTTCACCACCTGCTTGCTTTGCCAGCCAGTCCATCAGCTGGGCGTAGGGAATCACCCATTTTTTACCAATTCTGAATGATGGGAACCCCGGTTGATTAACGAGCTTGAGCGCCGTAGGGTATGACATTTTGACGATTTTACACAGCTCGTTGATGGTCAAGCCTTTGTTTTCCATTGTTGAACTCCTTTTCAATGTTGTTCAGTGCATGATATGGCGTTGGGTCAAGGTATCCGAACACGCTACGGATGCTATTTTGTCCGTTTTCTTCGCGCTCTCGCTGTTTTTTGCGTTCCCGTGCAGCGCTACGCGACTTGTGCTTGTGCGGCAATGGCTCTCTCCTTTCAGGTTTAGCGAAGCTCCCCGTCGGACACCCTATCAGGGGCGGCATCGGCGGGTATTTAGTTCATGAAACATGAATATAATTCATGCCCCAGACGTAGTATATAAAATTTAATTCATGTTGTCAATAGGCTCTTGAATTTAATTCAAGTTGATAGTATACTGTCTTTGTCAGGAGGGGGTTTCATGGAGAATCGTAACATTGAAGTAGGTTTACGAATAAGAAAAGCGCGGAACGACAAGGGATTGACACAGAAAGCCCTTGCAGAAGCCATTGGTCGTACCGAAAGCCTTATTGCACAGTATGAAAGAGGAAAAGTCGAAATTCCGCTAAGCGGCTTGGAAAAGCTCGCGAAAGCACTTGAGATTGACACAAGCGAACTTCTATATGGAAAAGTTACGGCTGAAGAATTAGTAATTCTCCGAAGAGAGCGATTTGAAAAGGGTTTAGGTAATATGGCGAATCAACTTTTTCAATGGGCTAAAGACGCACGGCTTTCCAAACTGGTTGAAGGCTATGATTCATTAAATCTATCCGCACAGCTACAGTTCTCTGAGATTGCCAATAAATTTAATTTGCTAAATGACGAAGGGCGAACGCTGCTGTTAGCAGATGCAGAAAAATACTTGTCATCGTCTGCTTTACGCAACGTTGAAGATGCTTCTGCCCAACCTACAGAAGAAACGCCCACAGACACCTAACCCGCCTTCATATCGTCCACCGTGCAGGTTGCGGCACATAAATAAACTTGCATAACCTGCATAACCTGCGTATCTTGTCCATTCTGTCCATTCTGTCCACTAATTCCAAAAACAGTGATTTTCTACCATAGGAGGGCAACACCATGGCAAAGGGTCGCACACCGAACGGCAACGGTTATACCCGGCTCCGTCCAGATGGGCGCTGGGAATCCCAGGTCACAGTCATAGATGCCCATACAGGCATGAAAACCCGTAAATCCATTTACGGCAAGTCAGAAACCGAAGTTGAGAAACGCAAGCGCGAGATAACCGCACAGGTGGACAAGGGCATATTTGTAGAACCTTCAAAGCTCACCGTGGGGCAATGGCTTGACATATGGCACAAGGAATATCTGGGCAACGTAAAGCCCTATACCATCAGCAAATACAGAACACAGATTGACTATAATATCAAGCCATGGCTGGGTAAGGTCAAGCTCTCCACGTTAAGCCCCCATATGATTCAGTCACTTTATAACAACCTGCAACGTGGCATTGATGGGCGTAAGGCGCTGTCTGCAAAGTCTATTCATTGTTTGCATGGTGTGCTGCATTCTGCCATGGATAAAGCACTTGCCCTTGATTACATCCAGCGTAACCCCACAGTGCAATGCACCCTGCCGCGCATTGAAAAGCGGGAATTACAGGTAATTAAAGACGCTGATATTACACGGTTTCTTGACGCTATCAAAGGCCACAAGTATGAAGCGGTTTATACGGTCGATATGTTCACAGGGTTACGGGAAGGTGAAATACTCGGTCTTACATGGGATTGTGTAAACTTCGCTAACAACACACTCACGATCAACAAGCAGTTGCAGAAGGAACGCAAGGTTGGCGGGCAATACTTTCTTACAACCTCCACTAAGACTAGCAAGGTCAGAACGTTTGTAGTTTCCCTCCATGTTATGAACACCCTACGGCAGGTTCGCACACAACAAAAGGAATGGCGCTTGCTGATGGGTAGTGAATGGAATAATGCCATGAACCTTGTCTTTACAAATGAGTATGGGCGCTATCTTACAACAGTAACGGTATATAACAACCTAAAGCGGATTGTTGCAGGTATAGGGCTTGATAGGGTTCGCTTCCATGATCTGCGGCACACGTTCGCCGTGCTCGCCTTGCAGAATGGCGATAACATCAAAACCCTGCAACAGGCGCTCGGTCATTCCGATATATCCACCACTCTGAATGTTTACGGTCACGTATCGGAACGCATGGAACGGGAAAGTGCCGATAAAATGGACGCATTTATCGAAACATTACGACGGTAAACGGAACGGTTTTCCGCTTCCTAAAAACCTAATTGCGGTCAAAACTGCGGTCAAACGCCCATTTAGAAGCAACAAAAAAGCCCTGTAACGCTTATGTTACAAGGCTTTTCGTTTGGCGGAGAAGGAGAGATTTGAACTCTCGCACCGGTTATCCCAGTCTACTCCCTTAGCAGGGGAGCCCCTTCGGCCACTTGGGTACTTCTCCATGTGTCGGGTTAAAGATACGGTTTGGCGGAGAGAGAGGGATTCGAACCCCCGGTGCCTTTCGGCATCACTGGTTTTCAAGACCAGCGCCATCAACCGCTCGGCCATCTCTCCCCGTTCTGGAACCAGCGAACATGATTATACCAGAACGGATTTTGAAAGTCAATAAAAAGCTAAGCCGAGAAATGACTTGGGTAGATTGCAAGTTGAATTGCCACCCTCTGCCGCGTCAGGCATCCTTGAGGGTACTCATCCGGAAAAACAGCTTATCACCAAACTGTCTGCGCGGATAGTGATTGATCCAATATTCTACCTGGTTGACATCCATTTGCGTAAGTTTGCCTATATCCGTCCCTTGGGCGCGAAGCGCCGGGTCAGCTTGTTCTGGTTCTCGTTGCTGCCCCGTTTCCACGCGCTGTGGGGATGTGCAAGATAGATGCTCGTGCGCTTTTGGGATGGGGAGGGGCTGGAACGTGTCAGCTACTCCCCGTCCCAAAACTCGCTGTCGTGATCCACCGTGTTGGCCATGAAAATCTCGCAAAAGCGTTCGGCATAGCGTCTTTCCAGCCTATTGAGCACAGCCGCGACGCAAGCCCGTGCCTTGCTTTTCGTCTTGAAAATCCGCTCCTGCCGTGCCCCCCGCTCTGTCAGCACCGGCAGACAGGCGCCGGGTCCCGGCTTTCCCGCCACGCGATCCGTTTCCCGTGGCCCTCCTCCATACACGCCTCTACCGGCTCTGGCCGCTGCTCGATTTTACCCCTTGAGGGTGTTATCGGCCTTGCGGCAGATGTCCATGGCGTTTCCGGATATGGAGCGATACCTCAAGATGGCGTCATGCCCAAGCCTTCATCGGTTTGCGCCGCGTCGGGTTATCCTGTCGCTGGCCCTCTCCTGCCGGCGCTGTTCAATGGTTGTACGGCAAACGCATCGTGCCTGACGGACCTCGTCCCGGCCCTTCCTGACCTTTGGGCGGCGTCGCGTCGGACGGCCTGCCACGGCAGGGCAGGGATGAAAATCGCGGAGGGTTAACGCCCGTGCTGTTTGAATTGACAGTTATTGACATTTCTGATAGGATGATCACATGCAACCGGGCGCTCGCCAATGCTTTTTCGGCGTGACGCCATCCCGACGTTACCGGAGGTGCTCTTCATGGCTGCCAAACCCGCGCGCACCCTGATCGTTGCCGTTGTGCTGCTGTCGCTTCTGCTGACCATGCCGGGCTGTCAGGCCGGCGCAAGCCCCGCGGATACCCTCGTCAAATTCCAGGACGCATACAACCGGCTGGATATGAACGCCGCGCTGGATTGTCTGGAGCCGACGCAGGCCAAGGCCTTAATGGGCATGCTCGACCTGTTCGGGGGCGTTGCGGGGCTGGGTGCCGGCGCGGATACGCTGTTTAGCGTCATGCCGCTGTTCGCCGGGATGACCGTCCCGGAGGGGGCGCAGGGGGCCGGGACGAGCGTGTTCCCCAAGCTCACGATATCCGTCGCGTCCGCCTCGGTTGAGGGAGAAAGGGCGGTCTGCCCCGTACGGCTCTCAATTTCCGCCGGTGGGCAAACCAACGTCATGGACGGCGTTTGTACGCTGATCCGTGAAAACGGCGTCTGGTACATCCTGGACCTTCGGTAGCCGTACGCGGGGGACAGAACCCCGCACGTCGGTCGGCAACCGCAAGGCGCTGGCACGGCCGGCGGGTGCGCCGCGCGAAGCGTCGCTCCTGCCGCTTTGGCCCTGCCTACGCTTCCAGGCCGGTATGGGCCAGCCTCTCCCCCAGCGACCGCGCCTCCCACAGCGCCGGGTGGCCTGCGATCTCGCCCTTCTTCTCCACGTTTGCCACGGTCACTTCCCCGACGCGCCGCCAGCCCAGGTACCCCTCGATGGCCGCGAACGTCGCCAGCAGAGGCTCAAACGCCGCGCGGTCGTCATCCGCGCATACGCTGAGCACCGCCGTCGTCCGGACGGGCATCTGGGCGCGAACGGGGTTGTGCAGCCGGTCGATCAGCGCCTTGAGCTGCGCGGACATCGTGTAGAAATACACCGGCGTGGCGAACACCAGCGCGTCGGTGCGCAGGAGCAGATCGTACACCTCATCCATATCGTCGCGGAGGACGCAGCCCTCGTGCGTAAAGCAGTAGTCGCAGTTACCGCAGGGGCCGATGCGCTTTCCGCGCACGCAGAACTCCGTGACCTCGGCCCCGGCCTGCCGCGCGCCCTCGGCCAGCGCGCGGGTCAGTGCTTCCGTGTTGCCGCCCTTGCGCGGGCTGCCGTTGAGAATGGTGATTCGCATGGCGGATATCCTCCAAATCGCTTTATGCTGGTTTGCATGAACAGGTTCGCGTGTTCCGGCGATCCGGGCGCCCGGCTCCTCGCATGCCCGGCAAAACGCCGGCGCGCCCACGCGGGTTCGCGGCCCGCCCCGCCCTGTCAGGCGAGCGCCGGGCCGTCGAAGGCGACCGGCTTGCAGGGCAGGAAGCGTCCGCCGCCCCGCCGGCCGGTGAACGCGCCATCCTGAAACACCGGCTGCCCGCGCAGCCACGTAGCGGTCACGCGCCCGCTCAGGGCGGTGTTCTCCCAGATGGTGTGGTCCAGGTTCCCGTGCAGGTCCCGCGCGCGCACCACGCCGGTTGCTCTGGGGTCGAACAGCACCACGTCGGCGTCCAGCCCCGGCCGAAGCGCGCCCTTGCGATCGTCCAGGCCGAACAGCCGCGCCGGGTTGGCCGCGCAGACGGCCGCCACACGCGGGAAGGTGATACGCCCGAGGTTGGCCTGCGTGAGCATAAAGGGGTACATGGTTTCGATGCCGTCGCAGCCGTTGGGGATGGCGGTGAAATCCCCCGCGCGGCCGTCGGGTCGGCGGATGCCGTAATCCTTCTGGGCCGCGGTAAAGGGGCAATGGTCCGTGGCGACAGTCTGGATATCGCCGCGCCGCAGGGCCGCCCACAGCGCCTGCTGGGAGGCCGCGCCCTTGATGGCGGGGCTGCACACGTAATCCTGCCCGCGCGCCTCGCGGTACACGTCGCTGGTGAAGTTCAGGTACTGGGGGCAGGTTTCCGCAAAGACGGGCAAGCCCTCGTCCCGGGCTGCGGTCACGGCGGCCGCGCCGTCCCTATCGGTCAGGTGCACAAGGTAAAGGGGAGCTTGCGCCGCCTTTGCCAGCGCGATGGCGCGGCGGTTGGCCTCGGCGGCCACGGCCTCGTCGCGGCTCCAGTAATGCCACCAAGGGCCGGTATCGCCGCGCGCAAGGCAGGCGTTAACCCGCGCGTCCAGCATGCCCCGGTTTTCCGCGTGCACGGTGGTCAGCGCGCCCACGCGGGCGGTTTCCTGTAGCAACCGGTACAGCTGCCCGTCGTCCAGCCCGAAATCGTACACCATATAAGCCTTGAAGCTGCTGACGCCGGCTGCGACCGCGTCCGCGACGGACCCCAGCAGCGCAGGCGTGCCGAGGTCGCTCACGCCGATGTGAAAGGCGAAGTCCACCGCCGCCTCGGCCGACGCCATGGGCACGCGCTTTAAAAGCGTGGCGGGCAGAAGCTCTCCCGGTTCCTGCAGGAGGTAATCGATCACCGTGGTGGTGCCGCCGCAAGCCGCCGCGCGGGTGCCGGAGGCATAATCGTCGCTGGTGGGGATGCCGGAACACACGCACTCCAGATGGGTGTGCGCGTCGATGGCCCCGGGCAGCAGCAGCAGCCCCCGCGCGTCCACCACGCGGGCGTCCCCGGCAGGCAAACCGGCGCCGATCGCGGCGATCTTCTCGCCGCGGGTGAGCAGATCGGCCTCATAGATCCCCTCGACGGTCACGATCACGCCGCCCTGAAACAACACGTCCATCGCTTTTCCTCCCCGCTGTTTTATTGATAGAGTATTCTCGCCCAGGATGGGAAATCCTTTCGCAAGGGGAGGCGCGGGGATGCGGCGGGTTGGGCGCGGCACGACTTGCGTGTTCGAAAGGATAACGCCTCCCTTGGGACCGGCTTGCCCATCGCCTGCCGGTCAGGCCGCCTGCGCCGCCCCAAGCCGCGGGTCCGTTGCCCACAGCGCGCCCGCGCTTCGCGGACGGGGGCGCTCTGCCCCAAGGCGGCAAGCCTGCGGCGCATCGCCGCGCTGCTACGGGGCCCCGCTGTAAATCATGAACGCCTTCCGCTTACGGCGTTTTCGCCCGGTGCATAACCGCGAACGCTCGACAAAGCCGCGCCGCGCCTTCGCTCCCCTTTCGCGTCACAAAGAATCACTGGCGCGCCCGGATGCGTCCCCGAACGAAAACCGGATCAAATCAAAACCTCCGGCGTACGTTGGCGCAGGAGGTTGAGAACGTTGATCTTCCTGATCAAAGCGAAAGGCATTTGGAAAAATGCTTCTTCACAAGGGTTTTCGGGTTCAGCCCACGGACAAGGCGGGGGTTAGCCCGTCTGGACCACCGGCACGGGCTGACGCCGGAGATCGGTCTTCCATCGTGCCGCGCGCCGGGGAACCGCACGAAATCTGCCGGCATCGCGGCCCCTTTGCTCCTCGCTTATCCCTACAGCCGCGCCGCGGCCGCCCGGTCCAGCAGAAAAACCGCGCTGGGGTGCGTGCGCAGGATGCTGGCCTGCGTATCCGGGTCGATATCCTCGCAGATGGCCTTGCGCACGGCCTCGGCCTTATCCGCGCCGGTGGCGACAAGCAGCACGCGCCGCGCATTCATGATGCTGCCGATGCCCAGGCTCACGGCTTCGCGGGGCACGTCGGCCTCGCTGTCAAAAAAGCGGCGGTTGGCCTCGATGGTGCTCTGGGTCAGGCGCACCACGTGACAGCCGTACACAAACTGGTCAGAAGGTTCGTTAAAGCCGATATGCCCGTTGCGCCCGATGCCCAGCAGCTGCAAATCGATCCCGCCGGCGCGCGCGATGGCCCTGTCGTAGCGGGCGCACTCCGCCGAAAGGTCGGCCGCGTTGCCGTCGGGCATATGCGCGTTTTCCGGCTTGAGGTTGATGTGATCGAACAGCTCGTCCTTCATGAAGCGGTGGTAGCTGCAGGGGTGTTCCTCCGATATCCGGCAATACTCGTCCAGGTTGAAGGTGATCGCGCTGGAAAAATCCAGCACGCCCGCCCGGTGCAGGCGGATCAGCTCCCGGTAGGTGGGTATCGGGCTGGAGCCCGTTGCCAGTCCCAGCACGGAGCTCGGTTTTTCCAGCAGCTGCGCGCCGATCAGGATCGCCGCCGCCTGCCCGACCTGCTCAGCCGTATCGTACAGATGAACCTGCATGCCATCGCCTCCCGCGGACAGGGCTTGCGCGCCCCTCCGCCATCAGGGAGAAGTATAGCAGGCACGCCGGGCAACGTCAATACGTATTCTTGTTAAATCTTGATGATCATTGCTTATGGCGTAATACGTATTATAATGGATCGGATCGCTCATACTTTGCCGCGCCCGCCGGGCGCAGGGGGCACGCCGTCGGCCCGGCAGGCGTGCCGGTTCAGGGGGCCGGGTTTGCGTGCGGAAACGCCGCGCCCGCCGGGCGCAGGGGGCACGCCGTCGGCCCGGCAGGCGGCCGATTCAGGGAGCCGGGTTTGCGTGCGGAAACGCGGCGTCCGCCGGGCGCAAGGGATACGCCGTCGGCCCGGCAGGCGTGCCGGTTCAGGGCGCCGGGTTTGTTCGCAGAAACGCGGCGTCCGCCGGACAGAAGGGGTATGCCGACAGTTCTTCCGGCGTTACCCATGCCGCCGCGGAATGCTCGCGCAGTTCCGGTTCCGCGCCTTCCGCGGCCGTCGCCTCCACAAAGGCGAAGTGGAGCGGGCGGCCCTCCTCGCAGAAATCCATCCTGTACGCCACGCGAAGCGCTGTCACCGGCAGCGCCAGCTCCTCCAGCAATTCGCGCCGGAGGCAGGCTTCAAAGCTCTCGCCCGGCTCGCGTTTGCCGCCTGGAAACTCCCACAGGCCCTCCAGCCGCCCGGTGCGCCGGCAGATGAGCAAGCGCCCGCGCGCGTCCCGCACCAGCCCGGCCGCCACGTCGATCCCGTGTTTTTCCCCGTTCATGGCGCGTCGCCGCCTTTCCGCATGGCAGGTTCCCAACGCATCAGCCTAAAAGTTGCGGGACATATCGTACCGGTCGAAAAACGCCTTGCGGAAATCCCCGAACCGATCCTCCGCGATGGCCTGCCGTACCTCTTCCATCAACCGCAGCAGGAAGCGCAGGTTGTGAATGGTCGCCAGCCGCGCCCCGGTGATTTCCCCGGCCTTGAACAGGTGCCGCAGGTACGCCCGGCTGAAATTGCGGCAGGCGTAACAGTCGCAGTTCTCCTCCAGCGGTCGGAAATCACGCGCGTACGTCGCGTTTTTGAGCACCAGCCGGCCGTTGCGGGTGAACACCGTGCCGTTTCGCGCGATGCGGGTCGCCAGCACGCAGTCGAACATATCCACCCCGCGCAGCACGCCCTCCACCAGACAGTCGGGCGAACCCACGCCCATCAGGTAGCGGGGCTTGTGCGCGGGCATGTGGGGCATGATCGCCTCCAGCATCTCATACATCATGGGTTTGGGTTCGCCCACGCTCAGCCCGCCGATACCGTAGCCGGGCAAGTCCATTTCGGCGAGGGTTTTCGCGCTTTCAACGCGCAGATCTTCAAAAAAGGCGCCCTGCACGATGCCAAACAGCGCCTGCCGCTCCTTGGCCTCGCTTGCCTCATGGTGCGCCTTGCAGCGCTCCGCCCAGCGGTGGGTGCGCTCCATCGCGTCCCGCGCGGTATCGTGATCGCAGGGGTAGGCGGTGCACACGTCAAACGCCATCATGATATCGCTGCCCAGCGCGTGCTGGATGTCCATGCTGCCCTCGGGGGAGATGAACCGCCGGCTGCCGTCCAGATGGCTTTGGAAGGCGACGCCCTCCTCCCGGATCTTACGGATGCCCGCCAGCGAGAACACCTGAAAGCCGCCGCTGTCGGTGAGGATGGGCCTGTCCCACGCCATGAAGCGGTGCAGCCCGCCCGCCTCGCGGATTAAATCCTCGCCGGGGCGCAGGTGCAGGTGGTAGGTGTTGCTCAGGATGATTTCCGCGCCGATCTCGGTTAGCTCCCGCGGGGTCATGGCCTTCACCGTCGCGGCCGTGCCCACGGGCATGTACGTCGGGGTACGGATATCGCCGTGGGGCGTGTGCACAATCCCCAAGCGCGCGCCGGTCTGCCGGCAGGTTTTCAGTAGTTCGAAGGTCAATGCTGGCATAGTGATCCTTTCCGTGTTGAAATCGAGGCGGATGCAGAACGGCCGCCCGCCTCCGGCCGCCTCCGGCGCCCCTGACCCGTCAGCGGTTATCCGAACCGGCCTGGATCAACGCCTCGGCCGCGTCCCGATACCCCTCAAACGCCGCGCCCCGCGGCAGGCTCACAAACGTCATCTTCTCCCCGCGCGTCGGGTGCGTAAGCCTCAGCACCGCGCCCCACAGCGCGATCGGCTCGCCCGGCATGCCTTGCCCGTACCGCAGGTCCTGCACAATCGGATACCCCGCGTGCGCAAGCTGCACGCGAATCTGATGCTTCCTTCCCGTTTCCAGCCGGATGTGCAGCAGCGCCGTGCCCGCCGCCGCGTCCGCCGCCAGACGTTGCCACGCGAGCGCCGCGCGCTGCGCGCCTTGCGTACCCTCCGGCACGCACCCCACGTCGCCCAGGGCCTCATCCCTGATCAGCCAGTCCGTCAGCGTCCCCGTTTCCGGCGGCGCGCCCTGCACCACCGCGAGATACTCCCGTTCCATGCCGTGCGCGCGCAGCTGCGCGCTCAGCCGCGCCGCGGCCTTGCCCGTGCGCGCCAGCGCCACCAGCCCGCCCACGGGGCGGTCGAGGCGGTGCACGCAACCCAGGTACACTTCGCCGGGCTTGTGATATTTCTGTTTGAGGTAGCGCTTCATCTGATCCAGCAGGCACTCGTCGCCCGTCGCGTCCCCCTGGGTGAGGAGGTTGGGCGGCTTTTCGGCAATCAGCAGGTGGTTATCCTCATACACCACCCGCGCCGCGGGCGCGCTCCCGCTAGGCATCGGGGGTCCAGCGCGCGGTCGCGCCGCAGGGCAGCACCCCGCCGGAGGTTACCGGCAGCGCCAGTTCCTCCGCGACCACCGTGCCGCGACCGGCCATGCAACGCAGAACCACGTTGCCCAGCACGCTGGCCGCGAAGCCGGTGGTGTACCCGTTGATCAGCAAAAACGCCGGCGTATCCGAAAGCGCCTGCGCGCAAAGTTCCACCAGCCCGTAGAGCTCGTTTTCGAGCTTCCACACCTCGCCGTTCGGCCCCCGGCCGTAGCTGGGCGGGTCCATCAGGATGCCGTCGTAACGGTTGCCGCGGCGCAGTTCCCGCTGCACAAAGGTTTTCGCGTCCTCCACGATCAGGCGCGTGCGATCCTCCGGGATGCCGGAGAGGTCGCGGTTTTCCCGCGCCCACTGCACCATGCCCCTGGCCGCGTCCACATGCGTGACGTGCGCGCCCGCCGCCGCGCAGGCGAGGGTTGCCCCGCCGGTGTAGGCAAACAGGTTGAGCACCTTTACCGGCCGCTCCCCCGCTCTGGCGGCCTCAATGCGCCCGCGCATGAACGCCCAGTTGGCCGCCTGCTCGGGGAACAGCCCCGTGTGCTTGAACCCCGTAGGGCGCACGTAGCATTTCAGGTCGCTCAGCGTCATCACCCAGCGTTCGGGCAGTTTGCGGTGGAACGTCCACGCGCCGCCGCCGGTTTCGCTGCGGGTATAGCGGGCGTCCGCCCGATCCCACAGGTCGGGTTTCGCCTTGGGCCAGATCACCTGCGGATCGGGCCTTTGCAGCACGACGTCCTTCCACCGCTCCAGCTTTTCGCCGTCGCCGGTATCCAGCACCTCGTACTCCTTCCATTGGTCACAAAGAAACATGGCCGCTCCTTTCGCGGGTTACCCGCGCGCAGATAGGACAAAAAGGCGGGAATCTCAAGGGCGAAGCCCTTGAGCGGGGTTTGAGGCGGCGCCCCAACGTCTTCCTGATTCCAGAAAAACCAAGGCGGGCGAACAGCCCGAAGGGCGATGAGGCGAGCGGCAGCAGTAGCCTGCATGGATTCGCAGACAGCTTACGCCTCTTGACAACCGCAAAGGTTTGTCGGGCGTACTCACCCATCCGCACCTTGGCGCCGATCAGCCGTCGCAGCAAGGCTGCCCCGCGCCCCGTTTTGCGGATGCTAACAGCGCGTTTTGCCGCCAATCGTTCCGTTTGGCATAAGTACGCCTCCGAGACAGTCCTTGCGAATACATAGCCGTCCATTTCGCCGCCGCCCGGCTCCGTTGCGCGCCTATGCGCCCCGCGTCAGGCCTTTCGGACGCTCAGCCGCGCGTTCTTGTCGTTGATCTCCCAATCCTGCGCGACGGCGTCCTCCGGGGGGGCGACGGCCTCCAGCGTTACGGCCAGCACGCTTTGCATGATGAACGCGCGCCCGGCCTCGATGGCGGCGGAAAGCTCCGCGTCGGCGGCGTAGGTCACTTCGATGCGGTCGGTCACGTCGAAATCGGCCTCCTTGCGCATGGTTTGCAGCTTGCTGACCACCTCGCGCTGGTAGCCCTCGGCGATCAGCGCCGGGGTCAGGTTGCAGTCCAGCACCACGGTGAGTTCCCCGTCGATCTGGCTGGCGAAGCCCGGCTTGTGCACGGCCTCGGTGAGCACGTCGTCCTGGGCCAGGGTCACCTCGGTATCCTCCAGGGTGAAGGTGATCGTTTCGCCGCGGTGGAAGGCGTCCACAACGTCGTTGCCGTCGGCTTCCTTCAGCCAGGCGCCGATCTTGCCCAGGAGCTTGCCGTACTTCGGGCCCAGGGTGCGCATCTGGGGCTTTAAGTTGTAGGTGGTAAAGGCGCGCGCGTCGTCGGTGAAGATCACGGTTTTCACGTTGAGCTCATCCGCGGCCAGCTCCATGAAGGCCTCCTCCAGCCGCGCGCCCTTGACGTAGAGGGCGCTCAGCGGCTGGCGCACCTTAAGCGCCGCGGCGTTGCGGCACGCGCGGCCAAGGCTGACCACCCGGAGCAGCGCCTCCATCTGCGCGTTGAGCCGCTCGTCGATGCGGCTAAGGTCGGCTGTGGGGAAGCGGCACAGGTGCACGCTTTCGGGCGCGGCCGGGTCGACCGTGCGCACGAGGTTTTGGTAGATGTCCTCGCTCAGGAAGGGGACAAACGGCGCGATCACCTTGGCCAGCGTGGTCAGCACCGTATAGAGCGTCACAAAGGCGGCTTCCTTGGTATCATCCATGCCCTTGCCCCAGAAGCGCTCGCGCCCGCGGCGCACATACCAGTTGCTCAGGTCGTCCACAAAGGCGGTGATGGCGTTGGCCGGTTCCGGGATGCGGTAGGCGGTCAGGTCCTCGTCCACCTGCCGGATCAGCTGGTTCAGGCGGCTCAGAATCCACCGGTCCATGAGCGTCAGCTTGACCGTGCCGATCTCGTGCTCCTTGGGGTCGAAGCGGTCGATGTTGGCGTAGAGCACGAAAAAGGCGTACGTGTTTTGCAGCGTGGCCATGAACTTGCGCTGGCCCTCGCTCACCAGCCGGTCGCTGAAGCGGCTGGGCAGCCACGGCGCGCTCGCGGTGTAGAAATACCAGCGCACGGCGTCCGCGCCCTGCTTGTCCAGCACCGACCAGGGGTCGACCACGTTGCCGGTGTGCTTGCTCATCTTGCGGCCCTGCTCATCCTGCACATGGCCCATCACGATGCAGTTTTCAAACGGGCTGCGGTCGAAGATCGCCGTGCCGATGGCCATCAGCGTGTAAAACCACCCGCGGGTCTGGTCGATGGCTTCGCTGATAAAATCCGCCGGGAAGCGGTCCTTGAAAATCTCCTGATTCTCGAAGGGATAGTGCCACTGCGCGAAGGGCATGCTGCCGCTGTCGTACCAGCAGTCGATCACTTCCGGCACGCGGCGCATGGGCTTGCCGCACTCTGGGCAGGTGATCTCCACCGCGTCGATGTAGGGGCGGTGCAGCTCAATATCCGCAGGCACGGGGGCGGTGGCCATCTCGCGCAGTTCCTGCTTGGAGCCGATCATATGCTGGTGGCCGTCCTCGCAGATCCAGATGGGCAGCGGCGTGCCCCAGTAGCGCTCGCGGGAGAGGCCCCAGTCCACCACGTTGTCCAAAAAGTTGCCGAAGCGCCCTTCCTTGATGTTTTCGGGCATCCAGTTGACGGTGCGGTTGTTGCGCATCAGCTCGTCATGCAGGGCGGTCATGCGGATAAACCAGGTGGAGCGGGCGTAGTAGAGCAGCGCCGTATCGCACCGCCAGCAGAAGGGGTAGTTGTGCGTGTAGGGCGTAGCTGCGAACAGAAGCCCGCGCGCCTTGAGATCCTCCAGCACCTTTTCGTTGAATTCGCCGGTGGTAAGCCCCGCCCACGGGGTGCCTTCCACCGCGCGGCCCTGGGCGTTGACCAGCTGCACGAAGGGCAGCCCGTAGGCGCGGCCCACGCGGCCGTCGTCCTCGCCAAACGCCGGGGCGATGTGCACGATGCCGGTGCCGTCGGTGAGGGTCACATAGTCGTCGCTGATCACATACCAGCCCTTTTCGCGGGGATAGGCGACGCCCTCAAACCGGTAGAGCTGCTCGTACGCCATGCCGCAAAGGTCGCTGCCGGGCATGGCGCGCACCACGCGCCCCTCGTGGGAGCGCTCGCCGAACACATCGTGCAGCAGCGCCTGCGCAAGGTAATAGGTTTCGCCGTCCAGCGCGAACTCCGCGTAGGTTTCGCGGGCGTTCACGCACAGCGCCACGTTGCTGGGCAGCGTCCAGGGCGTGGTCGTCCACGCGAGGATGTAGGTATCCGGCCGGCCCTTCACCTGGAAGCGCACAAAGGCGGAGGTGTCGGTCACTTCCTTGTAGCCCTGCGCCACCTCGTGGCTGGACAGCGCCGTGCCGCAGCGCGGGCAGTAGGGCACGGTCTTGAAACCCTTGTACAACAGGCCTTTTTTCCAGATTTCCTTCAGGCTCCACCACTCGGATTCGATGTAGTCGTCCTGGTAGGTCACGTAAGGGTGCTCCATATCGGCCCAGAACGCCACCCGGTCGGACATGTCCTCCCACTCGCGCTGGTATTTCCACACGCTTTCCTTGCACTTTTTGATGAACGGCTCGATGCCGTAGCGCTCGATGGCGGGCTTGCCGTCCAAATGCAGCTGGCGCTCGACCTCCAGCTCCACCGGCAGGCCGTGGGTATCCCAGCCCGCCTTGCGCAGCACGTCCTGCCCCTTCATGGCGTGAAAGCGCGGGATCAGGTCCTTGATGGCGCGGGTTTCGATATGGCCGATGTGCGGCCGGCCGTTGGCCGTGGGCGGGCCGTCAAAGAACGTGAAGCGCTCGTTGCCCTCGTTGTTGCGGAAGGATTTCTTGATGATGCCCTCCCGCTTCCAGAATTCCAGCACCTTCTTCTCGCGCGCCACGAAATCCATATCCGTCGAAACCTTCTGATACATGCCTTTCCCTCCAAGCTGTCCTGCATTACGGGCAGAAAAAAACCGCCCCCTGAACGGGACGGAAATCCTTTTCCGCGGTACCACCCATTTTGACGACGGCTTCCGGTGAAGCCGCGTCCGCTTTTACGCCCTGTACCGGGAGCACCCGTAACGCCCTAGGGCATATGCCCTCAGGCGTCCCGCTCCGGGGTGATCTGATGACGGTTTCCGCCGCCCGGCTCGCACCGCCCCGGGTTCGCTTTGGCAGGAAAGTCCGCGTCCGTCCCCATCATCGCACGCATACCCGCGTTTGCGGATATGGGGATATTATAGCCTCGGGCACGGAAAAAGTAAAGGGGTGGGCGGAATTTCGGGGGGTAAGAGTAGCGGGAAGGATAACCGCCGTCCGCTTGGCCGTGGAACAGGGTTGGACAGCCCGGCGCATGGATCGCACCTATGCGTGCGTTTCCGTCGGGCGGAGCGGGTCAGGGGCTTTGGGCGCCGTTTTGTTCCGAAAGCTTTTCCACCGCGTCCAGATCGGCGTGGTACAGATGCTTCTTGCCAGCTTTCCTGAGCCCGACGGTATCGCCAAGTTCCCGGATCAGCTTAAGCACGGTAGATCGACTGTTGCTCATCAGTTCCATCAAGCCCTGAACCGGGATACCCTCATCTCCGCACAACGTGGCCTGAATCAGGAAGAATAGAAGGGTTTGCCGATCCTCTCCCAGGCCGGAGCGCTTGAGAATGTCCGCAAAGTGGGTCAGGCGATCCGCCGTGCCGGACAGATACTCCAGCACCTGTTGGGCCGCATCCCTGACAAAGCTCAGAAAGCGGATCACAAACTGAGTCATATCCCCATAATTGTGCCTGTCGTTCGTTTCCCGGAACATCTTGTAGTAGAAGGTTCGGTTGCTTTTGATCACATAGGACAGCCGCAGGCAGATCAGCAGGTTCAGGTCTCTGGAGAGCAAATAACTGCTGATGAAGCGCGCCATTCTGCCATTCCCGTCATAAAAGGGATGAATATAGCCAAACAGATGGTGAAAGGCCGCGCAGCGGATCAGCAGGCTGACGGACGCGTCATTCACAAACCCAAGAGCCTTCTCCATATCGGTTATAACTTGATGTTCCGGAAAAACGCCTTTATGAATCATCCGATCCCGCGCATCGATGACAAGAGCGCTTTCCTTGCGAAAGAAAATTCCGTCCGGCATGTTGTTGGGATTTTCTTTCAGAACCTCATCCAGAATGAAACCGTCGTAAAGGGCCCGCACATCCTGACAGGAGAACAAGGGGATCGACTGCTGCTCCAGGAGCAAGTTATACTTGCGAATCATACCGTCAAAACGTTTTCCGGGCTTGCCCTGCTGAATTTCTTCCATGGACTGGCGAATTTCTCGGCGCGTGCTGTGAACGTTTTCCACTTCGTTGGTCTGATGTATCTCCTCGATAATAGCGTTGCGGATATACTGCCGCGCCGCTTCTCTTGGCAGGCGGTTGCTGGTCAGCGTGACCTGCTTATCCAGCCGGTAAATTTCTTCAATCAGCGTAACGATTTCCCTGCATTGGACGATGAACGCCCCGTTATCACCGATCTTCACGCCTGGTTGCAGGGTGCTGTCGGAATCCAGCCTGGCTTGCAGGATAGGGAGCACAGCGCTGGAGAGCTGTTTTTGGGCATAATACACCTTTCGCATCTCCCGATATTCGTCCATCGACAACACCTCCTGTATGATTATAACACAATATGATACAGAAATAGCGGCATAAGAAAATATCTGTCTAAATTCCGCTAAATTTAAACAGATAAATATCGAAGTGCCGCAATAATGAGAATACAAATCAAAGGGCCGCAGACTGATCAGTCAGCTGCGACCCTCAAAGCCGTGAGAATAATGCATCGTCTGCACCATGACAACACAGCGCGGGGTGGTGCTCCATCCCGGGTTGCGCTGTATCCGGCACGGTTTGTACGGTGTGCTTCCGTCCGCTTATTTCTTTTCCCCGGTGAACAGGGACACATTGCTTTCCAGCAGTTGCTTCTGCCCGTCCAGCAGGGTCAGGAAATTTTTCTTGAACTCGCCCGCCGCGGCGTGCAGCGCTTCCACGCTCTTTTCCAGCGTGGCCTTTTCTTCCCGCGCGTCGGCGATGATATCGGCGGCCTTATCCTGCGCTTCCCGCAAGATGGTATCGGCTTTGCGCCGGGCATCCTCCACCGCGCCGTCGGCCAGCTTTTGCGCGCTCAGGAGGATGTTCTCCAGTGTTTCCGAAGCCTTCGCGACGGGTTCGATCGTAACGTTGCGCACCACCTCGGGCGCTACGGGCTGCACGGCGGCCGCCGCGGCCTGGGCCGCCTGACGCGCCTTGGCCAGATCGGCCTCCAGCTGATCGATGCGCTCCTGCATGGCGACCATTTCGTCGCAGATCTGGTCCAGATACTGATCCACGTCGTATGGATCGTACCCCGCGCCTTTCGTGGCAAATTGCTTCTCCTCGATGTCCGAAACGGTGATGGCCATGTGATTGCTCCTTTCAAACTGATCCCGTTACCGAAGCGTGCCAAGCCTCGTCAGCCGGACCGGCAGCCTTCCCTTGCGGGTCGGCGACCCGATCTCCTCGATCTGCAGCCGGCCGTATCCACGAACCGAGATCGCGTCCCCCGCCTCCACCCGCGCGTCGGGGCGGAGGGTAAGCGCGTGGCGCAGCTTGACCGCGCCCGATTCGATCAATTCCGCGGCGTGCCCGCGGGACAGGTGGAATCCGTCCGCCACCAGCGCGTCCAACCGCGGCGAAGCCACGGTGCAGCGCGCTTCCTCGCCCGCGGCTGCGTTGGCCGCGGGGGGCTCGGGCGCTTCCCGAACGTGGAGGCGCGAGCGGCCGGCCTCGGTCAGGCTACGGCGCACGAGTTCCCCCAGCGCGGTTTCTACCCACAGGTACGCCTTCTCCGCGCCCGGGACAATGTCGCCTGCGCGCGAACGCTCAATGCCCAGCCCCATCAGCGCGCCCAGCAGGTCGCGGTGCTCCGGGGCCGGTTGCAGCGGCCATGTGATTTCCAGCGCGGCGATGGGGAACGGCTCGGGCGTAACATCCGGCGGCGTAAAGCGCGCCATGCGGCGTTCCGCGCCCTCGTACCCGCCGTACAGCTCCGCCCAGACGCCTGCGCGACCGGCCGCGGCAAGCGCCAGTTCCGCCTCCGGCGGGGTCAGGAACGTCGTAAACCGGCTGCGTCCCTGACGTTCCGCCTGCCCGGCCAGTTCCAGCAGACGGCTGAACGGGACGGCGGTTTCCCCGCGACGAGGCATTACAGCAGAATGACCTTCAGCAGCGACAGCAGCCAGCTCGCCACCTGCAAAAGCAGCCAGGCCCCGATGGGCGAAAAATCAATCGCCATGGTGTCCAGCTTGGGAATAAACCGGCGGATCAGCACGCGGATGGGCTCCAGCAGAGGCTCCACGTATTTCCCGGCCAGCAGGGTGTACTTGTTTTGCGGCAGGATCAGGCGAAGCACCAGATACGCCAGCAACACCCAGGAAGCGACCTGGACCAGAAAGATCAGCACATTGAAAATCCACGTCAGCATCGTGTTTCCTCCTTATACGGTCAGCGGAGTGTGTTCCGGGTGTCCTCAGCGGCACGCCGGAGCGAACGTCGGTCGGTTGTCGGTCAGGTAGCCGCGCTGCGTTCGGCGCGGCGCGTGAAAGCGCCCTGCATGCCCAGCGGCGGTACGGCGGCCCGTCGGGGCTGACCCTGCGCGGTTTCCGCCGATCCGGAAGCCGCGGAGCCGGGCCTCGCGTAGGCGGCGGGTTGCGCGGCGGAGGCGCCCGTATTGCCGGCCGCGTAGCCGCCCGCGGGTTGCGCGGCGTAGGCGCCCGTATTGTCGGCCGCGTAGCCGCCCGCGGGTTGCGCGGCGTAGGCGCCGGTGTTGCCGGCCGCGTAGCCGCCCACGGGTTGCGCGGCGTAGGCGCCGGTGTTGCCGGCCGCGTAGCCGCCCGCGGGTTGC
>JAAYUF010000018.1 GCA_012517815.1 Clostridiales bacterium | reverse complement strand
TTCCATCCTCGCCGATGGGGTCGCAGTGGTGAAGCCCCAAGCCCAATTCTTCCTCGGTGTAGCGCGGTTCGAGATCGCTTTCGTCACTTGGCGTCGCGCTGATGCCCGCCGTCTCGTACGCCTTCTCGGTGGGCACCAAACTGTACAGTCCTTCAAGGTCGGCGATCAGGCCGCGATTATCGGGGCCGCTCACTGTGCCGTCCCTGTCGATGCGCAGGCCACCGACTTCGTAAGCAAAACCCGGAGCACCGCAATACTTTGCTTCCGTTTCCAGTTCCCGCGAGATCGCCTGTACCAGTTCCTTGCGCTTGCTACCCGTTACGTTGTAAGAAATCTTCATGTGCTTGTCCGCCTTTCTGTGTCCGTTTTGCCCAGGTTTCTGTGTTTTCACCGCCGGGATTGGCCTTCGGCGTGAGCACATATTCCCGTACTTGCGAACGAATAGCAAGCGAAAAGTGTTGATTTGTAAGGCTTTTTCATATGCTATTGGAAATGGAAAAGTGGCTCGCAGTTGAAATCGCAGCCTATCCACGGTTCGAATGGGCACGGATCATGCTTGATCCAACGCCGCTTCCGCGATCCCGCCCAGCACGAATACCGCGCACGGGAGCGCTATGCCGTTTCCCCAAAGGGAATAAGCCGCCCCATCGGTATACGGCTTTGCCAGCCAGCGGATCACCTGCGCCCGGGTTTTGGGCTTCTTTTTACCGGTAACCCTGCCGTATGTTGCCCAAACCTCCAGCCAGAACGCGATCTGCTCCTCGGAGGGGTTGGCTATGGCGAGGTCGGCGCACCACCAGCTCGGGAAGCCTTGCAGCGCGGCAGCTTCGGTCGGCGTCAGACGGCGAATGACATACTGGATATCCGTCGGCAGAATGGGCTGAGCCGATTGCTTTTCTTCCGTTACGATCGGGGGATCTTTGTAATCCCGATGCTGAAGCGTAGGCGCCAGTTCTTCCTCCACCTGTGCAAAACAGCCGGTGGTCATGGCGTATGCTACGCCGTGGCGATCTGTTGTATTCAATGTGAAGCTCACGTCTTTGCCGGTTCCGCTTCCCTGCGGGCCGTTCTCATCTGCGCGTCCGATCATGGAGCCCTGGACGGCGACCACAGCCATCCCGCCCTGGTTTCGGGAGGGGTTCCCACCGCCGCAATCCAATGTGCGAGACGTTTCAGCTTGGTAAAAACCGCTGTGAGGGTTGTCTGAAAGCATCCCTTCGCTGTATCGGGAACAGATGCCAAAGGCGGTTGGCAGCAACGCGGCGGGCACCACGCCGGCGCGAAGCGTCGGGCTGATTTCCTCCGCATACCCGATGCTTCGGCTGTCTGCGGAATGCTCGGTACAGAATCCCGCGGAATGAAGCACGCATGGCTGGTGCCCGTTGCTGTGCGCCTTGAGCGTCAGCGTCCGGTTTTCGCTGACGTCCTCCGTGATATTTTGATCATTCAGGCAGTAAACGGATTCCGTTCCCGGCTCTGGCGTTCCAACGCCAGCCGTAGAATTTCCGGCAGGGTTTTCCCACGCGCGGAAGCCCTGCGTAAAATCCCGGCGCACGCCGTCGCGCTCAAATAGTATGTCGCAGGCACGTTCGCTTCCAAAATCTGCGACAAGGTAACAACGGCGACGCCGTTGGGGAACTCCATACCATTGCGCATTAAGAGTTCTGTACGCAAGGCTCCATCCGTCGCCCACGTATACGTCGGCGTAGGGCCAGCGGTAACCGTCAGGCGCAGGCACCGTGGCTTGCGGAACCACAATACCGATGATTTCTTCGAGGACGCGCTGGAAGTCGTGGCCCTGGCCGGAGCTGAAAACTCCGAAAACATTCTCCCAGCATATCCAGCGTGGGTATCGGCCATGCGTTTGTTCCCTCATTTCTTTAATAATCCGTATCGCCTGGAAAAACAGAACGGACTGCTTACCCTCCAGACCGGCGCGAAGGCCCG
>JAAYUF010000170.1 GCA_012517815.1 Clostridiales bacterium | reverse complement strand
TTGCTGCCCTGCAGGTCCATCACGGCGTCCAGAGCCTTGGTGTAACTGTACACGTTGCCTTCGCCGGTCAGGGCTTCGGCGGTGTCGATACCGGTGGTGCCGGTCTGCGAGCCGATCTTCTTGCCCATGAGGCTGGCGTTATCGGTGATATCCGTGCCAACCTTGACGATGCAGCTCTGGCTGTCCTCAAGGTAGGGGATGGAAAAATCAACGTTGGCCATGCGCTCTTCGGTGATGTACATGCCGGAGATGCCCAGATCGTACAGGCCGGTCTGCACGCCGGTGACGATGCTGTCGAAGTTGGTGGCCTCAAACACGATCTGCATCCCGATCTTCTCGGAAATCGCGGCGGCGAGGTCGGCGTCAAAGCCAACGCCGGCGCCCGCGTCGTCCATGGATTCAAAGGGCGGGAAATCAGGGCTGGTACCGGCTTTCAGGGTGGCGGCTTCGGCCATGGCGGCTACGCTGACCACGAGCATCGCGAGCACAACCATCAAGGCAAACAGTTTCTTCATGGGGTAGATCCTCCTGCCATCATTTTCTGGAATGCTTGGAACATGCATAGTATACAGGAGGGCAGGTCGCTTGTCAAGCGTAAAATGCATATTTATTCAGTTATCTTTTCAAGCGCGGCCCGCTCATCCAGATAGCGCTGCTGACCGTCCACGTAGAAATCGTTGCCCAGCGTGTCCACCGCCACGGTCAAAGGCAGATCGCGCACCACCAGCCGCTTGATCGACTCGGTGCCCAGATCGTGGTAGGCGACGACCTCCATTTCCAGCACGCAATCGGCCATATAGGCGGCGCAGCCCGCGATGGCGGCAAAGTAGACGGCGCCGGTTTCCATCAGGGCGCGGCGAACGGCCTCGCCGCGCTCTCCCTTGCCGATGATCGCGGCCAGCCCGTAGCGCAGGAGATCAGGGGTGAAGGTATCCATGCGCACGCTGGTGGTAGGGCCGATGGCTCCACACGCGCGCCCGGGGGGCGTCGGGGTCGGGCCCGCATAAAAAACCGTTTGGCCCCGCAGGTCGACGGGTAGGGGGCGGCCCTGCGCGAACGCTTCGGCCAGGCGGGCGTGCGCCGCGTCGCGCGCGGTATACACGACGCCGCTGAGCAGGACGGTATCGCCGGCGCGCAGCGAGCGCAGGCGATCTCGGTCGGGCGGGGATGTCAGCACAATCGGCAAGGGGATTCATCCTTTCTGTGGAAAACGTGCCGGCACGGGCGGCAAAATGCCGCCGGGCGACCGGTTGCGCGAGGGCGGACCGTGGGGATGCGGAAGGCGGCGCAGGCCGCAGGGGAGGAAACGGACGGCTGTTTGGAATGGTGCATATGAGTGCATATTCATACAACCGAACAGAAAAAGTACAGTCCGTCGCATGGGGTGCCGCGCTTGCCGAAGCCTGCGACCGGATGACGGTCCCGTGGAGGGAAAGACGGGCCGGAACAGCCCTCCGGCAGGCGTGCGCGCACCGTGCGGACATCCGGGCCCTGGGGCGCGAAGGGTTCCCGCCTACGGTCGCCGACAGCGGGATGCCGCCCGGCGTGCCGTGCCGAGGCGCATAAGCCTAAAGCGTTTCGACGGCGTGGCGCGTCACGTGGCAGCCGACATTGACCGCCACGGGCAAACCCGCGATGTGCGTGGGCGCTGCCTTGATGCGCACCGAAAGCGCCGTCGTGCGGCCGCCGAACCCCTGCGGACCGATGCCCGTGCGGTTGACCGCCTCGAGCAGCTCCTCCTCCAGCGCCGCGTAAAACGGATCCGGATGGGGCGTTTCGCGCAGTTCCACCAGCGCCTCCTTGGCCAGCAGCGCCACCTGCTCAAACGTGCCGCCGATCCCCACGCCCAGCATCATCGGCGGGCAGGGGTTCGCGCCCGCGAGGCGCACGGTTTCCAGCACGAAGGCCTTCACGCCCTCCACGCCGTCCGCCGGGACCAGCATGGCCAGGCGGCTCATGTTCTCGCTCCCGAAACCCTTGGGGGAAACCGTCAGGCGCAGGCGGTCGCCGGGGACCAGGCGAAGGTGCAGCACGGCGGGGGTATTGTCCCCGGTGTTCACGCGGCGCAGCGGATCGGCAACGGTTGACAGCCGCAGCCAGCCCTCTTCGTACCCGCGCGCGACGCCTTGGTTCACGGCGTTTTCCAGCGTGTCGCCCACGATATGTACATCCTGCCCCAGCTCGGCAAACACCACGGCCATCCCGGTATCCTGGCACACCGGGATGCGTTCGGCGGCGGCGATTTCCGCGTTGCGGCGGATCAGCGCCAGCACCTCGCGGGCCGGCGGAAAGGGTTCGGCCTCGGCGGCGGCTTTTTCCAGAGCCGCGACGGGCTCGGGCAGCACGGTACAGGCCCGGATGCACAGCCGGGCGACGCAATCGGCGATCTCCCCGCTTGGGAGCTCACGGATCTTTTCCACAAAGAGGGCCTCCTTCCGAAAGAATGGTCTGCAAAGAGGGGTCGCCCGGTGAAAAGGCGCATTCTGCCCGGCCTTTGCGCGGGGGGCCTCAACCGGCCCCTGCCCCTTCGGCGTTCGGCGGGCCGTATGAGCCCACGGCGCCGGAAAATTCGGCGCGGGCGGCCCGCGCCGCCGCTAGTCCAAATCGATGCGCAGCACCTCGCAGGGGTTGCCCCACCGCGGGGCCAGCACGGCGTTGGCCGCGCCGGCGCTGACGATCATGCGGCCGTGCACGCCTCGCGTATAGCGGGGAAACAGCCCTTGCCCAGGTGCGTACAGGCCTTGCCCGAGCACGCGCACCTGCCCGCCGTGGGCGTGACCGGCCAGCACCAGATCCACCTGAGCGCCCTTGAGCCGCCGTATGTAGTCTTCCGGGTGGTGGCACATCAGCACGCGGCAGCCGTCCTCGGCTTCCATGCGGGGCAGCATATCGGCCTGCCCCAGATTCTCGGGGCGATACCAGCAGCCGATGACCAACTGCCCCAGACGCACGTAGCGGTTGCTGAGCATCTCCGCGCCGGCTTTCGAAACCGCGGCCTGAAAGGCCTTGAGCTCACGGAGCCGGTACTCGTGGTTGCCCATGCCCACAAACGTGGGCAGGATGCGCGCGGCTTCCCGCACCATCCCTAACCCGCCGGTATAGCCCTGGCGGTAGCGGTTGACCACGTCCCCGGGCAGCAGAAGCGCGTCCGCGCCGGTCAGCAGGGGAAGCAGATCGGCGTACGGCGCGTCGTGAAGATCGCTGATTACCAGCAGGCGAACAGGTCGTGCCAGTTTGCCGGTATGCCACGGATAAACGGTCAGCTGCCGCAAGCGGGTTCGCCCCCTTCCTGTGATACCGCGCTATTGTACCATAGCCGTGCGGGATTGACAAACCCGAATCCCGCCGCGGCGCGTGCGACGGCCGCCGTCCGCGGGAGCGGCGCGCCGTTTGCCCTGCGCGCATGCGAACAATGCGCACAGTGCGGAGGATCTATGGGCGGCCGCCTGCTCATTGCGCGTCCGCGAACCGCAGGATCGGTCGCGCCCTTTGCCCCGCCATGCCGTCGGGGCTCGTTCGCCGGCGAATCCTCTCGTGACAGGCGGCGCTGCGATCCTTTGAAAACCAGGCGCACACGAAGCTTCCCAACCCGCGCGCCATGGCGGCGGCGGGCGTTTGACAACCAAAACGGGCGGCCGATTGCGGCCGCCCGTTTTGCACCGGTTGCGGATCAGTCCGCAAGACGGTCCTTGTAAATTTTCGCGTTCGCCGCGGTGACCCACTCGCTGACGGCGGCGCTGTACGCGTCGTCCTGCTTGGTGGTGAGCAGGCTGGCGCTGATGGTGTCCTTAAGCTCGGCAAGCGGCACCGCGCCTTCGGCCAGGTCGCTGACGTACTTCACAAAGTGGATGCCAAACTCGGTGCGGAACGGGGCGGACACATCGCCCACCTTCGCCAGCGCCATCGCCGCGTCGGTAAACTCGGTCACGTAGAGCGTATCGCCCGCGCACACGGGATAGCCTTCGGTCTTGGCGGGCTCGGTCTGCATGCCGGTATCCTGCCCGTACTGGGTCAGCAGGGCGTCAAAATCCTCGCTGGCGGCCAGTTTGGCCGAAATCTCGTCCACGGTGGGCTGCAGCGCCGCGTAAGCTTCGTTGCGCAGGGTTTCCAGCTTGCTGTTCAGGCTGGAGATGTCGCTTTCCAGCTGGGTTTTGGCGCTGGTGAGCTCCTGACGCGACTTGGCCTGATCCTGGGTATCGGTGGCGGCGTCCGCGGGCAGGGCGGCCAGCGAGGCGGTGTTGGTATCCAGCGCGTCCTGCTTGTCGCTGATCTGGGTCTGCAGATCGCTGATGGCGGTGCTGTTCTCGTCGCTCAGCTTCACCAGCAGGTTTTTCACATACCGGTAACCGGCGGGGCGGTAGTAGATGGTCGCGCCGCTGCTGACATCCGACGCGTACTGCGTGAGGCTGTCGGCATAGCCGCTCTTGGCGGATTCCACCGCGGTGTCGTACTCGGCCTGAATCTCCTCGTCGGACACGGTCACGTCCTTGACGACGGAGTTCTTGAGCTTCTCCTGCGATTTGGTCGCCTTCTGGGTGGCCAGCAGGCTGTCCTTGGTGGGGTAGCCCAGCTCGGCCATCTTGGCCTCGACGGCCTGGGTCAGTTCATCGCCGGTGAGCGTGGTATCGGCGAAGTAATTCGTCTTGACGCTGTCCACATAGCCCTGGTAGGTGGTATCCACGGTTGCCTGCAGCTCGGCCAGCTCGGCGTCGCTGAAAGCGTCAAACCCAAGCTCGGTCAGCTTCTGGTTGATCACGGCGGTCTGAATCAGCGACTGGATGGTGGAATCCTGCGCGGCGGCGATGGTATCCGCGTCGGTACGGTCATACTGATAACCGTACAGGCTGTACATGTATTCCTGATAGGAAAGCATGTCCTCCAAAGCGGACTGCACTTCCGCCTTGGTGATCGTCTTACCGGCGACCTCGATGATCACTGTGCCCTTGTCGACCTCAGAATCCTTTACGATGAGGCTGCAGCTTGTGCTCAACACAAGGGCCGCGATCATCAGGACCGCCAGAAATACACGCTTGCGCATCGTTGGTCTCCCCTTATCGTTCCTTAAAATTACCGAAGCTCGCATCATTATAAACGATTGAGCGGCAATCGGCAAGTTTTTTTCCAAGGATTTGCATGGTTGTGAATTGCAGGCTGAATCGCCGCCCCGCGCACCGGGCCGGGAAGGGGAGCGTCCGGGCATCCTTCCGGGGGGGGCTCGCGCAGGCCGCCGGAGGCGGGGAAAGCGTCCGCCGGATTGACGGGAGGCACGCGCGGGGGTATACTGCCTGTAAATTGGACATCGGAGGGATCGCCATGCAAGCGCATCCGGCGGATACAAAGCCGCGGACCCCCGCGAAGCTGAACACCGGCTATCTGGCTCTGGCGACGGGCGTGCTGGGCACGTCCGCCGCTTCGCTGTTCTACAAGCTTTCCTTTGCCACGGGCCTGCACCCGCTGTGGGTGAACGCCCTGCGGCTGCTGATCACGCTTCTGCTGATGGCGCCCCTGACGTTTGCGAGCCGGAAACGCCGAGAGGCGCTGATGGGCACGCTCGCCCCAAAGCCCGAACAGAAAGCCCAACCGGCGGCGGCGACGCTTGGCCGTCGGGTAAAGCGGATGTGGGCTTCGCGGCAGGGGTTTTGGATCAGCGCGCTGTCGGGCACGCTGCTGGCATTCCACTTTACGGCGTGGGCACTGGCGCTGGAGCATACGGACGTGTTCGCCGCCTCGGCCATCTGGGGCACCTATCTGCTGATGACGGCGGCCCTGTCCGTTTGGCTGCTGCACGAAAAAACGTCGCGCGGCACGCTGACGGGCATGGTGATCGCCACGGTGGGCGTGCTGGTGTGCAACATGGACGGCGGGCCCGGCAAGCTGGGCGGGAACCTGCTGGCGCTGCTCGCGGCGCTATTACAGGCGCTCTACACCCTGTGCGGGCGCAAGGCGCGGGCGTATCTGGACACAAACACCTATACCTCCATCGTGTACACGTTCACATTCTTCTGGATGGCGGTGATCCTGCTCCTGTTCCGCATCCGGCCCACGGGCTTCCAGGCCCAAAACCTGCTCTGGGCCGCGGGGCTGGCCGTCTTCGCCACCCTGCTGGGACATACGATGCTGAGCGTTTCGCTCAAGTATTTCAAGGCGCCTACGGTATCGGCCGTGATGCTGATCACCGTGGGCACGGCGCCTTTGCCGGTGCTGCTGGTGCTGGGCGACGCGCCGACCGCGCATACGCTGATCGGCGGCTGCATCATCCTGCTGGGGCTGGCGTGGTACCTGTGGATGGAGCACCGGGAGCGCGCGGCCCTGCAAAAGGCCGAAGCATAGGCATTGCGGCGCGGCTGCATGCGGGAACGGTTCAAACAGCGGCGGCGGGAACAGTATGGCAAGAGCGATCCGGGGCATGCCCGGATCGCTCTTGTCGCGGCGCCCTCTCACAGGGTTACTTCCTCCCACAATTCGACTCCCGTGCCCAGCCGCAGCAGGCGTTTCCACCCCCGCGTCCGAAGGGCGCGAACCGTCTCCTCAAAGGCGCAGTCCAGCTGCGGCGCGTGGTGGCAGTCCGAGGTCAGCGTCAGCTCGCCGCCCATGTCCTGCCAGGCGTCCAGCAGAAAGTCGGCCGGATAGGGCCGGACGTCATACCCGCGCGCGATGTTGCCGGTGTTGACCTCCAGCACCCGGCAGCCCTCAAACGCGGCCGAAAGCGCGTCCAGCGCGGCCCGGCGGTAAACGGGGGCGTCGGTATCCAACCTCAGGCGCGCAGCGTGCTTGCGCACCAGGTCAAAATGCCCGATCAGGTCCGGCCTGTCCCGCCGGACGGTTTCACCGTGCAGCGCAAAGTAGGCCGCCGCCATCGCCTGCGGATCGCCGTCAAAGCGCGCGCGCACTAGTTGCTCCAGCAGCTCCGGCGCGCCGTCAACCGCGACATGCATCCCGCCCGGAGGTTCGGGGAAATAGTGGGTCGAGCCGATCAGGTAATCGAAATCGGCCCGGTTTTCCCGCTTTTGCGCCTCTGGGACGAGCGAATCCTGTTCCAGCCCCACGTACAGCCGGGGCGCCTGCCCCCGCGCGGCAAGCGAGGCCTGCAAGCCGCGCAACGCCGCGCGGTAGGCGCGCTGTCCCTCCGCGCTCATGCAGTAGTCCCAGTCGAAGCCCTGCATGGCGTGCCCGGAAAACCCCAGGCTTACAAAGCCCAGCGCCTGCGCGGCGGCCAGCTGCTCGGCGACGGTGCTGCGCCCGTCGCAATAGGTGGTGTGGGTGTGCGCGTTGGATAAAAACTGCATCGGTTCAACACTCCCGTCCGGTCGTGGGTGATGGGGTGCGCGGCGCTTGCAGGCGCGGCCTGTCCGGTCTCCAATCAAGAACGCTTCCCGCCTGCGGCGCGTTTCTCCCGTCACGCAGCGGCGAGAGCTCGGCGCAGCCCGGCAATGCCTTCGCTTCCGCTGCTCGGCCCAGAAGAAAACCGCCCGTGAGCTTTGTTGCATTCCCCAACGGAAATCGGGTTACTTCATCCGCTCCTGCTTGACCTTGTGATCCACCACATGGCGGCTTGCCAGCTCGCGCACCATGTCCTCCAGCGAGATGCCCATCTCGGCCATCAGCACCATAGCGTGATAGGCCAGATCGCCCAGCTCGTACAGGGTTTCGGCCTTGTCGCCCTTCGTGCCGGCGATGAGCACCTCGGCGCTTTCCTCGCCGACCTTCTTGAGGATTTTTTCGCGGCCCTTGGCAAACAGGTAGGTGGTGTAGCTGCCCTCCACGGGGCGCGCGCGGCGGTCCTCAATCAGCGCGAGCAGATCGCCAAGCGCGAAGGGCTTCACGGTGTCATCCTCATACAGTTCCTCAAAAAAGCAGCTCTCCGCGCCGGTGTGGCAGGCGGGGCCGGTTTTTTTTACTTCCACCACCAACGCGTCGCCGTCGCAATCCGCGCGCATGGCGACGATCTTCTGCGTGTTGCCGCTGGTTTCGCCCTTGCGCCACAGGCGCCGGCGGCTGCGGCTCCAAAAGCAGGTGCGGCCCTCCGCAAGGCTGATCTTAAGGCTTTCGCGGTTCATGTACGCAAGGGTGAGCACCTCGTGGGTCACGTAATCCTGCACGATCGCCGGGATCAGCCCCTGCGCGTCGAACGTCAGCTTCTTCTCGATTTCTTCAAACGTCATTGGATTCCCTCCGTCACAGGCGCATCGGCACGCCGTTTTCGTTCAGATAGCGCTTGAGGGCTTTGATCTCCACCTCCCGGGAGTGGAAAATGCTCGCGGCCAGGCCGGCGTCCACGCGCGGGAGGGCAAACAGCGTGAGGAAATCCTCCCGGCGGCCCGCGCCGCCCGAGGCGATCAGCGGCAGGCTGACCGCGTCCCCGACGGCGGAAAGCATCTCCAGATCAAACCCGTTGCGCACGCCGTCGGTATCGATGGAGTTGACCACCACCTCGCCCGCGCCGTGATCCTCGCCGAAGCGCACCCAGTCCAGCGCGTCCAACCCCGTATCCTCGCGCCCGCCCTTGGCAAACACGTGGAAAGCGCCGTTGACCCGCTTTACGTCCAGGGAGAGCACCACGCACTGGTCGCCGTAGCGCTTGGCGGCCTCGGCGATCAGCGAGGGGTTGCGGATGGCGCCGCTGTTGACGCTCACCTTGTCCGCGCCGCACTTGAGCACGCGGTCGAAATCCGCCAGCGTGTTGATGCTGCCGCCGACGGTCAGCGGGATGAACACCTCCGCCGCCACGCGCCTGAGCGCGTCGGCAAACAGCGGCCGGCCCTCGAAGCTGGCGGTGATATCGTAAAACACCAGCTCGTCCGCGCCGGAATCGTTATAGAACCGCGCCAGCGCCACGGGATCGTCGATGTCGCGCAGACCCTCGAAGTTGACCCCCTTGACCACGCGGCCGTTTTTCACGTCCAAACAGGGGATGATGCGCTTGGTCAGCATGCCGGTTCCTCCCCTTTGGCGATTGTAACCGCGCGGGCCAGCGAGAGCGTGCCGGTGTAGAGCGCCTGCCCGATGATCGCGCCGTAAACGCCCATGCCGCGCAGGGCGCGCAGCTCGCTTTCGGCGCTCACGCCGCCGCTGGCGATCACCTGCAGCCCCTCCACCGCGCGCAGGCGCTCGTAGGCCGCGAGGTTGGTGCCTTCCAGCAGGCCGTCCCGGCTGATGTCGGTGTAGATGACCGTGCGGATGCCCACCTGCGCGACCCGCCGGCAAAACTCGAAGCCGGGGATGTCGGTGACGGTTTTCCAGCCGTGGATGGCCACGAAACCGTCCTTCACGTCCACGCCCACGGCGAGCTTATCGCCGTAGAGCTTCCCCATGCGGGCCGTCCAGTCAAAATCCGTAACGGCTGCGGTACCCAGAATCACGCGATCCACGCCCAGCGCGAGCGTCGCCTCCACATCCGCCTGGGTGCGCATGCCGCCGCCCACTTCGGTGAAAAGCGGCAGGGCGCAAAGCCGCCCGATCACGGCGCGGTTCTGGGGATTGCCGTCCCTGGCCCCGTCCAGATCCACCACATGCAGGCAGGCGGACCCCGCCTGCACAAAGCCCTGCGCCACCTCCACGGGATCGTCGGAATAGACGGTCATCCGGTCGTAATCGCCCTGCCGGAGGCGCACCACGCGCCCGTCCCGCAGGTCGACGGCGGGAAAAATCAGCATGACGCCGCCCCCTTTGCAAACGCCGCGAGGATGGCAAGCCCCACCTCGCCGCTTTTTTCGGGGTGGAACTGCGTGCCGCAGACGTTGCCGCTGCGCACTACGCCCGCCACGGCCACGCCGTACTGCGAGGCGGCGACCAGCGCCTCCCCGCAGCCTTGCGCGCAGTAGCTGTGCACGTAATAGACGTAATCGCCCGGGCGCACGCCCCGCATCAGCGGATCGTCGGGTTTCAGGATATCCAGGCTGTTCCAGCCCATGTGGGGCACCTTGAGCCCCGGCGCAATCGGCCCCAGCGGCACGATTTGCCCGCGGATGAGCCCCAGCCCTTCGTGGACGCCGTATTCCAGCCCGCGGTCAAACAGCAGCTGCATGCCCAGGCACACGCCCATCAGCGGCTTGCCCCGGCCGGCCAGTTCCCGCAGGAGACCGTCCAGCTTCAGCGCCCGGAGTTGACCCGCCGCGTCGCCAAATGCGCCCACGCCGGGCAGGATGATCCGCTCCGCCGCGCGAAGCTCGGCCTCGTCGCGCGTAACCCGCGCCTCCACGCCGATGTGCCTGAGCGAGCAGGTAAGCGAGTAGAGGTTGCCCACGCCGTAATCCACAATCGCGATCATGCGGGGCCCCCCAGCGTTCCCTTGGTGGAGGGGATTTCGTCGGCGCAGTCCGGGTCGGTGGCGACGGCTTTGCGAAGCGCGCGGCCCAGCCCCTTGAAGGCGGCCTCCAGCAGGTGGTGGCTGTTTTCGCCCGCCAGTTGCCGCACATGTAGCGTAATGCGCGCCTCCCGCGTCAGCGCCAGAAAGAACTCCTTGCCCAGCTCGGTGTCAAACGTGCCCACCTTCTGGGTGGGCGGGCGAAGGTCCCACCCCAGCGTGCCGCGGCCGCTCAGGTCCAGCGCGACCAGCACCAGCGCCTCGTCCATGGGCAGGGTGATCTCCCCGTAGCGCGTTACGCCGCGCAGTTCGCCCAGCGCCTGGAAAAGCGCCTGCCCCAGCGCGATGCCTACGTCCTCCACGGTGTGGTGATCGTCCACACGCGTGTCGCCCGCGCAGCGTGCGCTCAGGTCCAGCCGCCCGTGCCTTGCAAGCAGCGTGAGCATATGGTCCAGAAACCCGCAGCCGGTATCCACGACGCTCCGGCCTGTGCCGTCCAGGTTCAGGGTGAGGGCGATGTCCGTTTCCGACGTCCGGCGCGTGACGGAGGCTGTTCTCATGCGGTTCCCTCCTTGAGAATGTCGCGGGTGGCGTCCATCAGGGCGCGCATCTGATCCGCGCTGCCCACGGTGATGCGCACGTGGCGCGCGAGCATGGGCTGGGACAGGTAGCGCACCAGCACGCCGCGTTCCTTGAGCTTCCGGTAATATGTGAGCCCGTCCATGCCGGGCGGCGAGGCGAACAGGAAATTGGTCGCGCTGGGGAGCACCGAAAAGCCCATGGCGGCGAGTTCCCGCGCGCTTGCATCGCGCTGGGCGCAAATCGCCTCCACGCAGGAACGGAAGTAGTCCCGGTCCCGCATGGCCTCGATGCCGGCCAGCATCGTGAGGTTGTTGATGGAATAGGGGTGGAAGGAGTTTTTCACGCGGTTGAGGTCGTCGATGATCGCCGGGGACGCCAGCGCGTACCCCAACCGCCCGCCGGCCAGCGAGCGGGATTTGGAATACGTTCGCACGATCAGGAGGTTGGGGTAGCGCGAAAGCAGCGGCAGGCAGGTTTCCCCGCCGAAATCCACGTACGCCTCGTCGATCAGCACGATGTTTTGGGGGTTGCCCGCGATGATCCGCTCAATCTCCCCAAGCGGCATCGCAAGCGAGGTGGGCGCGTTGGGATTGGCCAGCGCCACCATGCCCCGCCGTCCCACAAAGTTCTCCGCGGGGAGGGTAAAATCCTCGTTGAGCGGCACGATCACCGGATGTACGCGGTACAGCTGCGCGTACACCCGGTAAAACCCGTAGCTCACATCCGGGAGGGTGACGCCGCGGGTTTCGTCCGCATAGGCCATGAAGGCGAAGCCCAGCACCTCGTCCGAGCCGTTGCCCACAAACACGTTGTCGGGCTCCAGCCCATACTCGGCGGCGATGGCCTCCCGAAGCGCGCGCGCCAGCGGATCAGGGTAGAGGTTCAGGCGGGAAACCGCCTCGCGGGTGAGGGTATCCAGCACGCGGGGCGAGGGCGGGAAGGGGCTTTCATTGGTGTTGAGCTTGACGTAGCGCCTGTCCTGCGGCTGTTCGCCGGGCACGTAGGGGTCCAGCGTCCGGAGGCGCGGCAGCAGAAAATCGCTCATGCTTCGCCCTCCATGCGCACGGCCACGGCGTTGGCGTGGGCGGTCAGTTCCTCGCGCCGGGCGAAGCGTTCTATGTCCGCGGCTACTTTGCCAAGCGCGTCGCGGGTGTAGTAAAGGTAGCTGGAGCGCTTGCAAAAATCGTCCACGCCCAGCGGGGAGGAATAGCGGGCCGTGCCCGAGGTGGGCAGGGTGTGGTTGGGGCCGGCCAGATAGTCGCCCAGCGGCTCCGGGCAATAGCGTCCCAGGAATACGCTGCCGGCGTTTTGCACCAGCGGCAGCAGGGCGAAAGGTTCGTCTGTGCAAATTTCCAGATGTTCCGGCGCGATGGCGTTTGCGACCGCTACGGCGGCGCGCAGGTCGGGCACGAGGATCACCCGGCCGTTCCTTTCGATGGCTTCGCGGGCGATGGCTTCGCGGCTGAGCAAGGGCAGCTGGCGTTCCAGCTCCGCCTGCACCGCCGCGGCGAGGGTTTCGCTCTCGGTAACCAGCCACGACGCGGAAAGCCGGTCGTGCTCGGCCTGGCTCAGGAGGTCCGCCGCCACGTACGCGGGGTTGCTCGCGCCGTCCGCGATCACGAGGATCTCGCTGGGCCCGGCGATCATATCGATGTCGGTGAGGCCCTGCGCGTAACAAAGCTGCTTGGCGGTCGCCACGTACAGGTTGCCGGGGCCGACGATCTTGTCCACGCGGGGCACGCTTTGCGTGCCGCAGGCAAGCGCCGCCACGGCCTGCGCGCCGCCCAGCCTGACGATCACGGATACCCCGGCGATCTTCGCGGCGGCGAGGATCACGGCGGGAATTTCGCCCTTGGCATCGGGCGGCGTGGTCATCACAATCTCGCTCACGCCGGCGATTTTGGCGGGGATGGCGTTCATGAGCACGGAGCTGGGGTAGCGCGCGGTGCCGCCGGGCACGTACAGGCCCACGGAGCGCAGCGGCAGCACGCGCTGGCCCACGATTACGCCGTCCTCCCTCGCATCCACAAAGCCGGCGCGCTTTTGCAGCATGTGGAACCGCGTGATGTTGGCGGCCGCCAGCTCCATGGTGGCGATGAGCTCCGGCTCGACGCTCTCGTACGCGCGCTCGATCTCCCCGGGCGTTACCCGCAGGCTTTGGGGCCGCACGCCGTCGAAGCGCTCGGTGAAGTCCAGCGCGGCCTCGTCGCCGCGGGCCCGCACCTGGGCGAGGATGTCGCTCACGGCGTCGGTCACGTCCCGGGTGGGGGCGGAGGCGCGGTTGAGCAGCTGTTCCACGGGCTGGCCCTCGTAGCGGATGATGCGGATCATGCTTTTTCTCCTTTTGCGTCGGGTGTGCCAAGCGCGGTGAGCAGGGCTTGCATCGCATCCGCCTTGAAGCGCATCGCGGCCTTGTTGGCGATCAGCCGAGCGCTGACCGGCAGGATGGTCTCGATCACCTCGAGGTGGTTTTGCCTGAGCGTGGCGCCGGTTTCCACAATATCCACGATGACGTCCGAAAGCCCCAGGATGGGCGCAAGCTCGATGGAGCCGTTCAGTTTGATGATCTCGATTTCCCGGCTCAGCTCCGCGTAATGGCGCTTGGCGATGGCCGGGTATTTGGTGGCCACGCGCAGCGGCGCGCCCAGATCCTCCCGGAAGCCCACGGGCGCGGCCACGCACATGGCGCAGGCGCCAAAGCCCAGATCGAGCAGCTCGTACACGTCGTTGCCGCCTTCCAGCAGCACATCCTTGCCCACGACGCCCACATCCGCGGCGCCGTGCTCCACATAGATGGCCACGTCGCTGGGCTTCACCAGCAGGTAGCGCACGCGGCCGCCCTCGTCGGCAAACACCAGGCGGCGATCGTCGCTCTCCATGGCGGCGCAATCGTACCCGTGCGTCCGAAACAGCGCGTACACGTTATCCCCAAGGCGCCCCTTGGGCAAGGCGACGGTCAGCATATCAAGGCACCTCCGTAAAGGTTTCGCCGTCGAAGGCCATCACCCGCGCGGCGCGGAAATCCGCCGGGCGAACGGCGGAGGCGAACACGCGCAGACCCCGCGCCGCCAGCGCGAACAC